>NZ_JBCOAQ010000004.1:99221-103462 GCF_040226735.1 Intestinimonas sp. RTP31139st1_F5_RTP31139_211217
GCGCGGCGGCCCCTTCCCTTTTTACTTGTTTTCAGCGGCTGCCTTGAACTGCGCCCGAATCTCCTCCATAGTCGCATCCTCCGCCGCGCTCTCCAACAGATACCGGGCCGCCTCTCTCCACTGCGAAAGCGGAAAACGCTCTTTTTTCAGCAACAGCGCCTCGGCAAGCGCCCGTTCTCTGACTTCCGGTGTATGCAGATCCGACAGATAAAGGCACCCCGTCTTTTTCTGCAGGTATTCTAGCAGGTCCGTTGCGGTCTCCCCCTCTCAAAAAAACCCTATTCTCTCACTGATAATAACATATTACTCGCTAAAAGTAAATAATAAAACACTGATGGGCGGTAATAATCCTCTCGGAATTAAGTTAGGATTATATGGGGTGGAAATCGTGCATGAAAAATACCGGGAGCGCTACCGTCTGCTTGGTTTGCGCATTGCCTATTACCGCAAGAGAAAAGGGTATACGCAGGAGCAGTTTGCCGAACTGATCGGGAAAAGCTGGTCCTTTATCAGTCAGGTGGAGGCCAACAACGGGGCCACACTGAAGGGCATCTCGTTGGATACCCTTTTTTCTATGTCGGATGCGCTGGGGGTTCCCCCCAGTAAGTTTCTGGAAGAAGACTGAATCCACACAAAATTTCCGGCGGGAAATTCAAACCGTCCCTTGACTTTAGCAGCAAACAGTGTTAAAGTTTATGGATAGAAGGAAGTGTGTCCTCCATGAAGTCTTTGAGCCGTCATGCTTATGGGTATTGCTACCGTTACTATTATTATGGTAACGGCGGTTTTGCATGCCCATAGTCGGCGCTTCACGGACGGATTGCTTTTGGACCCGGACCGCGGCGAGCCATTTGGGCTTGCCGCGGTTTTATTTTATGCATCAGAAAGGATTTGAGTGTATGGTCGTCATTATGAAGGCCGGTTTTACCACCGATCAGTTGGAGAGTGCTGTCAAGGCCATGGAGGCTGGCGGCGTCAAGGTCATGGTATCCAAGGGCTCCGAAACCACCATTCTGGGTGCGGAGGGAGATGCCTCCCGTATTGACCAGGAAAAGGTATCCATGCTCCCCGGCGTGGATCGTGTCATGCGGGTCAGCGAGCCCTACAAGAAGGCAAATCGGAAATACCACCCGGACAACACAGTGATCGATCTGGGCAACAGCGCCACAGTGGGCGGGGATCGGCTTGCGGTCATCGCCGGGCCCTGCTCCGTGGAGAGCGAGGAGCAGATCGTAGGGGTGGCCGAGTCCGTGAAACGGAG
Source organism: Intestinimonas sp. RTP31139st1_F5_RTP31139_211217 (assembly GCF_040226735.1). Lineage (NCBI taxonomy): Bacteria > Bacillati > Bacillota > Clostridia > Eubacteriales > Intestinimonas > Intestinimonas sp. RTP31139st1_F5_RTP31139_211217. The sequence continues at coordinate 100,483 of NZ_JBCOAQ010000004.1, forward strand.
CGGGGCGGCCGCGCTGCGGGGCGGTGCCTTCAAACCCCGCACCTCACCTTACGCCTTCCAGGGCATGGGCAACGAGGGGATCCGTCTCCTCCAGGAGGCCAAGGCGGCCACCGGACTGCCCATTGTGACGGAGATCATGTCCACCGACAACATCGAGATGTTCGAGATGTGCGTGGACGTCATCCAGGTGGGCGCCCGGAACATGCAGAATTTTGATCTGCTCAAGCAGCTCGGCCATACCACCAAGCCCATCCTGCTCAAGCGGGGCCTCTCCTCCACCATCGAGGAGTGGCTCATGTCGGCGGAGTACATCATGGCCGGCGGCAACGACCGCGTGATCCTCTGCGAACGCGGCATCCGCACCTTCGAGACTTTTACCCGCAACACGCTGGACCTCTCTGCCGTGCTGGCGGTCAAGAAACTCTCCCATCTCCCCGTGGTGGTGGACCCCTCCCATGCCTGCGGCCAGGCCTGGATGGTAGAACGGATGAGTATGGCGGCCGTGGCGGCTGGGGCGGACGGTCTGATCATTGAGGTCCACAACGATCCTCCTCACGCCAAATGCGACGGTGCGCAGTCCATCACTCCGGACCAGTTCGACGCCCTGATGGGCAGGCTGGGTGCCCTGGCCCAATGCGTGGGCCGCAGCCTGTAAGGCTCCGGTGGCATCCCCTATTTCTATTTTCTGGAGGTCTTTTCCATGTGCAAGCGCATTGCCATCATCGGTCTAGGGCTGATCGGAGGATCCATGGCTATGGCCCTGAAGGGCTTTGAGGACTATGAGATTGTGGGGGTGGACCGGGACCCCGCCACACTGGAATTTGCCCGTACCCATGGCGTGGCCGACTACCTGAGCACCGACGCGGGCCAGGCGGTCAGCACTGCAGATGTGGTCTATCTGTGTCTCCATCCCCGCGGCATCGTGGACTTCCTCTCCACCTACCGGGCGTGCTTCCGGCCCGGCGCCCTGGTCACCGACGTATGCGGTATCAAAACCGCCATCGTGGACGCGGCGACCGTCCTTCCCGATGAGGTGGATTTCATCGGAAGCCATCCCATGGCGGGCAAGGAGACCTCCGGCATCTTTCACGCCGACGGCGCTCTCTTCCGCGGCGCGCACTACATCATCACCCCCCGCCCCCAGAGCCGCCCGGAACACGTGAATCTGCTCCACCGTATCGCCGACCACATCGGCTGCCGCGACGTGGTCAACACCACCACCGCCAAGCACGACGCCATCATCGCCTATACCAGCCAGGTCATGCACATCATGGCCGTGGCGGTGTGTGACGATCCCGACCTCTTCGACTGCAAGGGCTTCGAAGGCGGCTCTTTTCGGGATTGTACCCGGGTGGCCGCCCTGGACGTGCCTCTGTGGACCGAGCTTTTCTCTATGAACGCGCCCGCTCTCTGCAAGGTCATCCGCAATCTGGAGGACAACCTGCGCGCCTACCGCGAGGTCATAGCGTCCGGCGACACCGCCGCACTTGCGGAGAAATTGGCCTGGTCCGCCGACCGGAAGCGTCATATGAACCTGGAGTGAGCCTCCCTGTCCCTTTCGAAAATCTGAAGACAGGACCGCGCCGTCCGGCTCGTATGGATTATGGCAGTTTTACGCCGACCTTCTGGCGGATCGCAGTAAGTTTGTGGTTCAAAATTTTGATGTGTATCGAGGCCGCAACGGCGCGGCCCTGTCTTCCGCCTCCTTTTCTTGACTTCGACCGCCATGGGATGATATAGTGTTCTTGCGCGGTTGCGCACCTTTTTGGCGCATCCACGCGCCGCGGCATCCATCAAACCATTCGTTGGGTTTTGTCAGATAGGAGTATCCGGATGGACAAAAAACTCTTCCGCAGTCTGCTGCTTCTCATCACTTTTACCGTGGGGCTCATCTTCGTCATCGTCCGTTTCGACGATCTGTGGCGCGTATGCGCCAACATCCTGTCCAACTTCACTCCCCTCTTTCTGGGGTTCGCCATTGCCTTTGTCCTCAGCCGGCCCTGTGCCTTTTTCCACGGGGCCTTTGACCACGCGCTGAAGGGGACCCGTCTTTCCAAGGCCAGTGCCCCGCTGGCCGTAACGCTGTCCTATGTCCTGCTGTTCGGCGTAGTTACCGCTGTGTTCGCCTTCGTCATCCCACAGCTCGTCAGCAGTATGGAGCGTTTCCTCTCCAACCTGAACAGCTATATGGCCCAGGCACAGGAGTGGATCAACGCCTTGGTGGCCTATTTTCACCTGGAGGAATTGGACCTGAGCCGCCTCGACCAGATGATCAAGGATCTGCTCAGCACCGTCCTGTCCGCCATCTCCAACGCCGTGCCCCAGCTTCTCAGCCTCACCAGCAATCTGGTCTCCATTGTGGTCACCCTGGTCCTCTCCCTGGTATTTTCCATCTACATGCTCTCGGGGAAGGACCGCCTGCTCGCCCAATGCCGCCGGGTGCTCCGGGCCTATGTGCCGGGCCCGGTGTACGACGCGGTGCTGGACGTGACCGCTCTCACAGCGGGCACCTTCAGCAAATTTGTCACCGGGCAGGTCACGGAGGCCTGCATTCTGGGCGCGCTCACCTTCGCCGGCATGGTGATCCTCCGTTTGGACTACCCCCTTCTCATCGGCGTGCTCATCGGCGTATCCGCATTGGTGCCCATTGTGGGCGCTTACGTGGGTGCCTTTACCTCGGCCCTGTTGCTGGTGATGATCGATCCTATGAAGGCGGTCATCTTCCTCGTCTTCCTGGTCTGTCTCCAGCAGTTTGAAGGGAATGTCATCTACCCCAGAGTGGTGGGCACTTCGTTGGGCCTGCCCGGCATCTGGGTGCTGGCTGCCGTCACGGTAGGAGGCGGACTCTTCGGCTTTTTGGGGATGCTCCTCAGCGTGCCGGTGGCCTCCGTTCTCTACACGCTTTTGCGCAGGGATGTCCGCAAGCGCCTGGATACTGTGTGAACCTGAGATAGAGAAGCGGGGGGGGGGGGGGGGGGGG
>NZ_JBCOAQ010000004.1:103472-182108 GCF_040226735.1 Intestinimonas sp. RTP31139st1_F5_RTP31139_211217
CCCCCCCCCCCCCCCCCCCCCCCCCCCCCGCTTCTCTATCCATAGAACAGGACCCGCACGGCCCAGGACGCGCCTATAAACCCCGCCAAGTCGGCACACAGCGCCGCCGGTACCGCATAGCGGGTCTTTACGATCCCCGCCGCGCCAAAGTAGACGGCGATGGTATAGAAGGTCGTCTCCGTGGACCCCAGCATCACCGCAGCTGTGCGCCCCACCAGCGAGTCCGGGCCGTAGGTCTGGATGAGGTCGGCCCCCACCCCCAGGGCCGCGCTGCCGCTCACCGGCCGTACCAGCAGCAGCGCGATGGTCTCGGCCGGAATCCCCAGTCGCTCCAGGATGGGGCCCAGCAGTCCCGCCGCCAGTTCCAGCGCCCCGGAGGCACGGAGCATATAAACCGCCGTCAGCAGACCGATGAGAGGCGGCACGATCCGGATCAGCACCCCCAGCCCATCCCCTGCCCCGCAGACCAGCGCGTCATACACATCCACCCTGCGCAGCATCCCGTACAGGGCCACCACTGCAATGATAAAGGGCACCATCATGTTGAGCATCAATTCCACTCCGCTCACCCCCTACCTCCAAACTTTGGAAAATAGCTTGGCGGCCAGGATCCCCACCGAGACCGAGATGGCGGAGGCCAGCCAGACGGCGGGCAGAATATCGAAGGGCGCCGCACATCCCGCCCCGGCCCGTACCGCCGCCACGGTGGTGGGAATGAGTTGGATGGAGGCCGTGTTGCACACCACCAGCATGCACAGGCCGTCAGAGGCCACACCCGGCGTCTTCCTGCTCATCTTCCGGGCCGCTTCCAGGCCCAGGGGCGTGGCCGCATTGCCCAGTCCCAGCAGGTTCGCCGATACATTGGCGGAGATGGTGTCCATCACCTCTCTGTCCCGGGCAAAGGCCGGATAAAGCCTTCTGAGCACCGGCATCAGGAGCCGTGAGAGCTTATCCGACAATCCGGACCGCTTCATGACCTCCATCACGCCCATCCAAAGACAGAGCACGCCGGCCATGGACAGACACAGCTCCACCCCTGCCGCCGCCCCCTCCATGGCCGCCGCAGCCACTGCGGGCCCCCGCCCCGTCGCCAGCCCACACAGCACGGATAACACCACCATGCCGGTCCAGATGATTGTCATTGCCATAGCGCCGCCCTCACTTTCAACACTCATCTATACGCATGTCCCACTTCAAAAATACCTCCGGGGAAAACCTTTCACCGTGTTACAAAAATTCTCATGAGTTTCCAGATTTCGATTGACAAATCTATACCCCATGTTATAATACTGTCAGATATTGGTCTATTTGCAAGATTACTGTTTCCAATATCTGGGAAGGAGCATGAATTCATTATGAAATCCACTGGTATTGTACGTAAAGTCGACGAGCTCGGACGGATCGTTCTTCCGATCGAGCTTCGCCGCACATTGGACATCGCGGAAAAGGACTCCCTGGAGATTTATGTGGACGGCGCCTCCATTGTGCTGAAAAAGTACCAGCCCGCCTGCATTTTTTGCGATGACGCAAAAGATGTGATCAACTTCAAGGGCAAAAACGTATGTCCCAACTGCATTCGCGAGCTGATGGAAAAGTAACTCCTCTTTTGAGGCTGCAAAAAACCGGGGCCGTATCAACGGCCCCGGTTTTTTGTGGATTTACTCTTTGTACAGGCGAGTGATTATATAAGCGTGATATTTTTTTATTCCTATACTATATGTATAAATGGGTGTAATAAAATAACAAATAAGGGTTCGCTTCGAAAAACTTTTATGACTTTTCCGCCATAGATGCCTCATAAAGAGCATTCCTGGAAAGCGCCAGCTCTTCAGCTGCCTGCCGCACTGCATCCCGTCGGGTGTTCCCCTGCCCCAAAAGCTGTCTGACACGCGCCAGCCCCTGTTCCAGCGTCGGCTTTTCCTTCTGCCCCGGACAGCCCCCCTCCACGACCAGAACGAATTCCCCCTTCGGCGGATTTTGCCCATACCAGCTCTCCGCCTCGCCCAGGGTCGTCCTGCGGATCTCTTCATGGAGCTTGCTCAGCTCCCGGCACAGGGAGATCCGCCGTTCCGCCCCGAATGCCTCCCGCAAGTCCCTGAGCGTGGCCGTGAGTTTGTGAGGCGCCTCATAAAAGATCATCGTCCGCTGCTCACTCTTGAGCTCTTCCAGATGGGCCCGCCGGTTCTTTTTGTTCATGGCCAGAAATCCCTCAAAGGTAAAGCGTCCGGTAGGAAGCCCCGAGACGGCCAGAGCCGTGACCAGGGCGCACGGCCCCGGAATGGCCACCACCGGCACCCCCGCAGCGGCGCACTGGGCCACCAGATCCTCGCCGGGGTCGCTGACCGCCGGCGTCCCTGCGTCGGTGACCAGAGCGCAGTTCTCTCCAGCCAGGAGCCGCTCCAGCACCGCCGCGCCGCTGGTATCGGTGTTGTGCCGGTAGTAGCTCACCATAGGCTTTTTGATTCCCAGATGGTTGAGCAGCTTTACCGTGACTCGCGTATCCTCCGCCGCGATAAAGTCCACAGTCTCCAGCGTCTCTGCCATGCGGGATGAGATATCGCCCAGATTTCCAATGGGGGTGGGGACCAGATAAAGGGTTCCTGGCATGGTGGGACCTCCCTATTCCTTCTTAATTCCTTCTTATTTTACTCGCTCCGTGCGCAAGAGCACGGGCAGGACCTCCAGCCCGGGACGCCCCTGGCGGACCGCCTCCACCAAAACGGCGGAAGGCGGCGCATCCGGACTGTGCTGGACCAGGCGCATCCGTTTGGGCTCTAAGGATACCGCCCGCAGCTGCGCAAAAAGCTCTGGCAGCCGTTCGGGCCGATGGACCAGTGCCGCCCGCCCGCCGTTTTTGACCAGCCGCCCCGCGGCTGCGCAGAGCTGCTCCATCGAACAGCGCTCCTCACACCGCGCCGGGCCGCCGGAATACCCGCCCCCTTCTCGAAACCAAGGCGGGTTGGAGACCACCAGATCAAAATATCCGGACGGGAGCAGGGCCCTGTCCCGCAGATCGCCGGTGAGCACCTGTCCGCAGAGCCCGTTGAGAGCCAAGTTCCGCCGCGCCAGTTCTGCCGCCGCCGGCTCCACTTCCACCCCCGTGAGTTCCAGCTTCTCCTCCCGCTCCAGCAGGAGGAGTCCCAGCGCCCCGGAGCCGCAGCCCAGATCACAGACCCGAAACCCCCGCCGCACGGTGGCGAACCGGCTCAGATCCAAAGTGTCCGCTCCCAGAGGGAACACCCCCTCCGCCTGAAGCAGCACATAGCGCCCCAGTCGTTCCACCCGTTCCATCGTCCACAGCCCCTTTGCGGTATTCCCCATCCCCATGTCGTGTACCGAAGGCGGACAGGCGCCAGCCGGAACGCCGCGGCGATCTGCCTCGCCCGCAGCTTCACCGAGCGCCATAGGGCCGATGAGCTTCTCCCCGGTCTTTGAAATTCCATCGCAGGATGCGGGCGGTGAGTCCCCAGATCACATGTCCCTTATAGGTCCAAATGGGGACCTCCACCTTGCCTCCCCGCCAGCGGTAGCCCTGCGGAAAGCCGATAAGGGCATAGGGAAAGTCCTCCCCCACCTTGGGCTCCAGGGGATATGTGTACACCAGCGGCTCCTCCCGCCGAAAGAAGTCCGCCGGCACCAGAAAGGTCTCCTTTACCTCGTCCGCGCTGGCGGTCATATGGACCACCGCCCCCGTCTCTACCTGCGCCATTACGGGATGCATCAGGTCCCCCCTGGGCATATACACATCGTCCAACCGGGCAATGGGGCGAATGGCCGACGCCGGGATCCCCAGTTCTTCCCAGGTCTCACGAAAGGCACATTCCGTAGGGCTCTCGCCGGGCTCCATGTGTCCGCCCGGGAAGCAGACCTCCCCGGGCTGCCGCTCCAGGGTGTCGGCCCGGACCTCAAAGAGGACTTGGACCTCTCCCCGCCACTCCACCAGGGGGACCAGCACGGCATAGTGGGCCTTGGTCCCCATGATCTCAGGGACATGCCCCATGAATTCCTGTTCAAACTCTGAAATCGTCACAGCGCTGCCCTCCTCAGGATTCCGGAATCACAAAGTGCCCCAGAGCATCCGGCCGGGTCCAGAGCGTCATCCGGCCGGACGCCCGGGTGCGGCCCAGGTCGATGAGGCGCTGGTTGTCACTGCCCCGGAAGAGAGCCGCGTAGGACTTTCTCGCCACGAGGAACGGCCCGTCCACCAGCACATCGGTAGCGGAGAGCAGCGCGCGAAAGTCCGGCCGGTCCTCTGCCCGCAGCGCCTCATAGGTATACCCCGTATAGGTCCAGACATCCAGCCCACGGGCCTTGGCCTCCCGAGCCAGCGCCGCGCATTCCTCCGCCTGGAAAAACGGATCGCCGCCGGAGAGGGTCAGCCCCTGGAGCAGCGGATTTTTATCCAGCTCCGCCGCCAGCTCCGCCACACTCACCTCCCAGCCGCCGGAGGGATCATGGGTCTCGGGATTCTGGCAGCCGGGACAGCGGTGGGGACAGCCCTGGGTAAATACCGTCAGGCGCAGACCGGGGCCATCCACAATGGAGTCTGAAATCAGATTGGCAATGCGCACAGGGCTCCCCTCCCCATCAGCCGATTGGCCGTTTAAAGCTATTATACCCATCTGCAGCGGCAAACACAAGCGCGCAGAGCGCGCCGCGGAACCTTCTCTTCCGCGGCGCGCCCTTTTCCACTCCATTCAGACGCCGTGCTTCACACGGTCATGCTCCTCGGCCCGCTTGGCGTTATTGAAGCGGTCCAGCGTTCCCACCAGATAACCGGTGATCCGCCGGATGCGCTCGAAGGGAACGCCGTCCTCCTCCGTGCGGCCGCAGCCCGGACACTGATCGCCGATGATCCCTGAGAAACCGCACACCGGGTCCCGGTCCACCGGGTGGTTGACGGAGCCGTATCCGATCCCCGCCTCCTTCATATCCCGAATCACCCGCTCGAACGCCTCCAGGTTCTCGGTGGGGTCCCCGTCCATCTCAATGTAGCTGATATGGCCCGCGTTGGTGAGGGCGTGATAGGGGGCCTCGATCCGAATCTTGTCATGGGCCGTGATGGGATAATACACCGGCACATGGAAGGAGTTTGTATAGTAGTCCCGGTCGGTCACGCCGGGGATCTCGCCGTATTTCTCCTTGTCTATGCGCACAAAGCGCCCGGACAGTCCCTCCGCCGGCGTGGCCAGCAGGGAGAAGTTGAGCCCGCGCCTGGCGCTTTCGGCGTCCATTCTGGCACGCATGTGAGAGACAATCTCCAGGCCCAGCACCCGGGCCTTCTCGCTCTCCCCGTGATGCTCGCCTACAAGGCACTTGAGGGTCTCCGCCAGGCCGATAAAGCCCACGGACAGCGTGCCGTGCTTCAGCACTTCCCGCACCTCGTCGTTCCAGTCCAGACGGTCTGAATCCAGCCACACGCCCTGCCCCATGAGGAAGGGGAAATTGTAGACATGCTTGCGGCACTGGATCTCAAACCGCTCCAGAAGCTGGTCCACACACAGATCCAGCATCCGGTCCAATCCCTCAAAAAAGGTGTCCACGTCCCCTTTGGCCTTGATCGCCAGCCGGGGCAGGTTGATGGTGGTGAAGCTCAGGTTGCCCCGCCCGTTACAGATCTCCCGTTCGGGGTCATAGACGTTCCCGATGACCCGGGTCCGGCACCCCATGTAGGCGATCTCCGTCTCCGGATGTCCGGGCTTGTAATATTGCAGGTTGAAGGGGGCATCGATAAAGGAGAAATTGGGGAAGAGCCGTTTGGCCGAGCAGCGGATCGCCAGTTGGAAGAGGTCATAGTTCGGCTCGCCCGGATTATAGTTGATCCCCTCCTTCACGCGGAAGATCTGGATGGGAAAGATGGGGGTCTCCCCCCCGCCCAGGCCGGCCTCGGTGGAGAGGAGAATATTCTTCATGACCATGCGCCCTTCCGGCGAGGTATCCGTACCGTAGTTGATGGAGGAGAAAGGCGTCTGGGCGCCCGCCCGGGAGTGCATGGTGTTGAGATTGTGGATGAGCGCCTCCATGGCCTGATAAGTGGCCCGATCCGTCTCCTTCACGGCGCGGTAGTGGGCAAATCGCTGGGCCTTCCGGAGCTCCTCCTCATTCCCGAATCTGGGCGTAAGCTTGGGGAGCTCCGCTGCGGCATAGGCCTCGTTGTCTTCCAGTGTGGGGCGCAGGCCCGTCTCAGCCTCCACCTCGGCGATGATGTCTTTGAGCACGCCCTCCGGGTCCTCACCGCCCTCCAGCAGCAGCACCGCCCGGGCCAGATTTTGCCGGTACATGCGCACAAAGGTCTTGCGCACACCATCGGCCATCCCGTAGTCAAAGTCGGCAATCGCCTGTCCGCCGTGCTGGTCGTTCTGATTGGACTGGATGGCAATGCACGCAAGGGCGGCGTAAGAGGAGATGTCGTTGGGCTCCCGCAGGGTACCGTGCCCTGTGGAAAAACCGCCCTTGAAGAGCTTGCGGATGTCGATCTGGCAGCAGGTGGTGGTCAGCGTGAGGAAGTCCAGATCATGGATGTGGATGTCGCCCTCTCGATGGGCCCGGGCGTGCTCAGGCTTGAGCACAAACATATCGTAGAACTGTTTGGCCCCCTCGGACCCAAACTTGAGCATGGAGCCCATGGCGGTATCGCCGTCGATGTTGGCGTTTTCCCGCTTCAGATCAGACTCCCTGGCGGCGGTAAAGGTGATGTCCTCGTAAATCTTCATCAGCCTCGTGTTCATCTCCCGGGCCTTGCTACGCTGGTCCCGGTACAGGATGTAGGCCTTGGCGGTCTGGACATATCCGTTATCCATCAGCACCCGCTCCACCAGGTCCTGGATGTGCTCCACATCCGGCTGCCGGTCTCCCTCCAGCTCCAGGATAGAGACCACCTCGTCGGCCAGCTTGTGAGCGGTCTCTCCATAGCCCGGCTTGTAGGTGGCGTCAAAGGCCTTGCCGATCGCGCCTGCAATCTTCTCCTCGTCAAAGGGCGCCACCCTTCCGTCCCGCTTGCGGATGCTGGTCATGGTCATAGGGAACATCCTCCTCTGTGTCACAGGAAAAACGCCCTCTGCAAGGGCGTCATCGTTGTGCTCAAATAAATATGTAACACAATATCTTGTATTTGCTACTAAAAACGCATCTACATGATACCGTATCTGGGACAAGCCGTCAAGGAGAACCCGTGCCGAATTTTACCCTTCATTTTTAGATAACTTGCCAGTAGACAAAAACGGCATCCCCCCGATTCCGTGCCCGTACAGGCCTCGCCTTCCCTCCGGATCCAATAAATCTGTTCTGAAAGAAGATGGGAAGCGGCTGTGCCGCTTCCCATCTTCTTTCAGAACTTTATTCCTTTTCGAAGGCGTCCTTGCCCAGCCCGCAGACGGGGCACACCCAGTCTTCAGGGAGATCCTCCCAAGCTGTGCCGGGCGCGATTCCATTGTCGGGGTCGCCTACCGCAGGGTCATATTCATAGCCGCAGGGGCAGAGGTATTTCATCGTATATATCTTCCTTTCTCTTAGCCGAAGTAACGCTTCAGCAGGCCCTCGAAGGCCTTTCCATGCCGGGCCTCATCCCTTGCCATTTCATGTACGGTATCGTGAATGGCATCGAGGCCCAGCTCCTTGGCCTTCTTGGCGATCTCCATCTTACCGGCGGTGGCGCCGTTCTCAGCCTCTACACGCATCTCCAGGTTCTTCTTGGTGGAATCCGTGATGACCTCGCCCAGCAGCTCGGCAAACTTGGCGGCGTGCTCAGCCTCCTCGTAGGCGGCCTTCTCCCAGTAGAGACCGATCTCAGGATAGCCCTCCCGATGGGCCACACGGGCCATGGCCAGATACATGCCGACCTCGGAGCACTCGCCGTTGAAGTTCATGCGCAGGCCCTCGATGATCTCCTCAGGCGCGCCCTTGGCCACGCCGACCACATGCTCAGCCGCCCAGGTCTTCTCACCAGTCTGCTCCTGGAACTTCTCCCGGGGCGCCTTGCACTGCGGGCAGAACTCCGGAGCGGTCTCCCCCTCGTAAACATAGCCACAAATGGTGCAGATAAACTTTTTCATAATCGCTACCTCCAAAAACATTTTATATTTGCTAACAAGAATTGTTATTGATTAACTATCCATAGTATACCACAGCTATCCACTTTTGTAAAGAGGTTTGAAGAAATTTTTAGAAGAATTTTATTTTCCCCGTTCAGCCTATGGGTCCAAAGGGGAGCTTCCCCCGGAAAAAGGTTGGGCCCGCCGAAAACATCGGCGGGCCCAACCTCATGCTTCCGCTCCGTTCCGCTCTTCTCCCGGTGACTCTTCTTCTCTCAGGTCCCCTGCGGCAAGCTCCATAAGCTGTTCCTTGGTGGGTGCTTCCAATGCAGCCACCCGATCCGACTGACGGGAGACCGCCCGCTCGAAGAGATTCCGCACATCTCTGGCATTTCCGAAATTTTCGTCCCGCTGTTCATAAAGCGTCTGAAACAGCGTTTCGGCGTATCGCTCCGCCTCGTCGTCCAAAGTGTAGCCGTTCTTTTTGCACATGGACTGAAAAATCTCCAGAAGCTGGCCGCCATTGTAATCCTCAAAATAGAAATACTTATTGAACCGGCTCTCCAGACCGGGGTTGGCGTGGATGAACTCCCCCATCAGCTCGGTATATCCCGCCACGATCACAATGAGGTCGGCCCTGTGATCCTCCATCCCCTTCAGCAGCGTCTCGATGGCCTCCCGCCCAAAGTCGTTGGCATTGTCGTGGCTGGCCAGCGCGTATGCCTCATCGATAAAGAGGACCCCGCCCAGGGCTTTTTGAATGACCTCGTTGGTCTTGATGGCGGTCTGTCCCACAAAGCCGGCCACCAGCCCGGAGCGGTCCACCTCCACCAACTGTCCCTTGGAAAGGACGCCTATCGCGTGGTAGATCCTGGCCAGCAACCGGGCCACCGTGGTCTTTCCTGTGCCGGGATTCCCCATAAACACCAGATGAAGAGACATAGGAGGCACGGGAAGTCCCTCTTTTTCCCGGAGCCGGCGCACCTTGACCAGGTTGATGAGGCTTTTTACGTCCTTCTTGACCTGTTCCAAGCCGCAGAGTTCATCCAACTGGGCCAGCAGCTCCTCCAGGCTCACCTCCGGCTCGGCCTGGTTCCCGACCGGGGCCGGGTCCTCCTTCGACATCGCTGGAGCATCCCCCTCTGGCTGTGAACTTTGCCCTCCCCTGCGGGTGACGAAATCGTCCGCATCCAGCTTCGGCTTATCGTCCGGCAGTCCGTCCCGGTCGCACAGAGCGGAGAGCTTGTCCGCACAGGCGTTCACAAACCCGGCCTCCCTGTCGCTCACCGCGCCGTCCACTGCCGCGAACAGGAGCAGCATCAAGGTCAGCAGATCCACGAACCTGCGGGAGGTCTTTTGCCCATATGCTTTGTCATACTCCCGCATTTTTTGGAAGAAACCGGGGGCTTCAAATCCGGAGTAGTCGGCCACCGCTGTGGAGAGCTCCCAGAAGAGGGCCGCCGGCGCCGGGTTTCCCTTGCAGTAAATGGCGTTGTAGTATTCCACATGCTGCGGCGTCACGTTGCCTCCATCCGCCTGCCACACTCCCAGTGCGCACAAGCGCATGAACTCGTCCGCATCGGCGTTGAATTTCTGCCGCATGGCGGGATTGGCGATGTGCTGCCGGAAGGCGGCCACCCCATCGCTGTACTGTTTGTGCATCGCCGCGGCGGTCATTGCCCCCTTCATCGGCCCCACTCCTTTTCCTATTTTTACCTTGCCCGAAACGTCTTTCATTATATTGCAATGGCCCTTCCAGGTCAAGTCTCGCACCAGTAGACATAAAATTGTAAACAATTCATTATTTATTTCACTGCCCGGTTGACGATTTCCATCGAACCATGTACTATATACATAATTGAAGTAAAATCGAGCAGAGGGGGATTATCCATGCCCAACAAGCGCGCCACCGGCAGCCGCTCCACCGTGATCCGCTGCCCCAACTGCGGGGAAGATTACTCTGTCACCTATAAGCGCTGTCCGTTTTGCGAAGAGAAGGCATCCGCCAAAAAGCGGGAGCGCTATGAAGACGACGGCGGGGACTTCGAGATCGAATATGAGGGCGACGAGGAATCCACCTCCCGCCGGAGCGGCGGCAAGCGTCTGGCGGGCGGTTCCCCGCGGCGCGGGCAGGGCGGCGGAAGCTGGACGCCCCTGCGTCTCGCCGGCACTGTGATCTCACTGGCCATCATCGCCGCCGCGATCTGGATCGTGGCCACTCAGATTGTCCCGCTGGTAAAGCGCAGCGAGATCGACCCCGACGCCACGCCGACGCCCCCGGTCACGCAGAGCGAAGGCCCCTCTCAGGACCCCGACGCCACCGATGCGCCGGACGACACCACGCCTCCCAGTCTCACGCCGGAGCCGGAGGCCACTCCCACCGTACCGGTGGGGCAGACCGCCACCGGCTTCACGCTGAATAAGAGCGACTTCACCATGAACGATCAGTACCCGGACCCGGTCCAACTGACGGTCACCTTCACTCCGGCCGGGACCACGGGCGAGATCACCTGGACCAGCAGCAATCCCGATGTGGCCACGGTGGACGCCACCGGTCTGGTGCGCCCGGGCTCCAAGACCGGCTCTGCCACCATCACCGCAGCCATGGCGGGCGGCTACCAGCAGGAGTGCACCGTGCGCAACAGTGTCACCAGCGCCTCCTCGTCCGGCTCGGCCTCCTCCGCCTCCCTCAGCCTGAACAAGACGGACTTCACCTTCGGTTCTCTCTCCGAGCCGGCGGTACAGATGAAGGTGTCCGGCACCTCCTCCACCCCCGTGTGGTCCATCGGCAACACCTCGGTGGCCACCATCACGGAGGGCGGCCTTGTCAAGCCTGTGGGCCGCGGCACCACCACCATCACCTGCAAGGTGGACGGCCAGACGCTGGAGTGTATCGTGCGCTGTACGTTCTGACATCCGCAATGGCGGGCCCGAGTAAGGGTCCGCCATTGTATTTTCCTTCTAAATCGGATATAATGAACCGTCACGACCACTTTGGAAAGGAGCGTGCCCTTATGTCCAACATCTGGCACGACATCAACCCTGCCCGCATCCAGCCGGAGGACTTCATCGCAGTCATCGAGATCCCCCAAGGCAGTAAGAAAAAATATGAGCTGGATAAAGAGACCGGCCTCATCATCCTCGACCGGGTCCTTCATACCTCCACTCATTATCCCGCCAACTACGGCTTCATCCCCCGGACCTATGGCGACGACGGCGACCCGCTGGATGTGCTGGTACTCTGTTCCGAGGCCATGGACCCCCTGACGCTGGTGCGGGTCTATCCCATCGGCTACATCAGCATGCTGGACGGCGGCAAAAATGATGAGAAGATCATCGCCATCCCCTTCTCCGACCCCACCTACAACACCTATCAGGATATCTGGGAGCTGCCTGGCCATATCTTTGACGAGATGGCGCACTTTTTCTCCGTGTATAAGGCGCTGGAGGGAAAAGAGGCCGTCGCGGGCGACGTGAACGACCGCAAGGCCGCCATTCAGGTCATCTGCAAGGCGATGGATCACTACAATGAGACCTTCCTGGGCTCCTCCGACCACACTCCGGAGCGGCACTCCTCCCGTTGACCATACGGGCACTCCCCTCCCTTTGATCTACAAGGGCGTTTTCTTTAAGCAAACTTTAATACTTTTTTCGTTTTCTTCTCTCCCTCGGTATGATAGAATAAGCACATATCGATGGAAAAATTCAGAAAAGGCGGGAACCTGATGGACACACATTTTGACTGCCTGGTCATCGGCTCAGGCTACGCCGGTTCGGTGGCCGCCCGGGAGATGGCAGAGCGGGGCGGCCGGCGGGTCCTGGTGCTGGAGCGCCGCGGCCATGTGGGCGGCAACGCCTATGACTGCCTTGACGAGCACGGGATTCTCATTCATAAATACGGCCCGCATATCTTCCACACCTCTGAGCGTAGGGTCTTTGATTACCTCTCCCGCTTCACCGGCTGGCGGGATTACCAGCACCGGGTGGTGGCTAACGTCCACGGCCGTTTTCTGCCGGTCCCCTTCAATCTCACCTCCCTCCATATGGCCTTTCCCGAAGAGAAGGCCGCCCGGCTGGAGGACAAGCTTCTCTCCGCCTATAGCGCCAACGCCAGAGTCACCATCCTGTCGCTGCGGGAAAATACCGATCCCGAGCTAAGGGAGGTGGCGGATTATGTCTACGAAAATGTATTCGTTCACTACACCATGAAGCAGTGGGGGCAGCTCCCCGAGGAGATTGACCCGGCCACCACGGCCCGGGTCCCCATCCTTCTCAGCCGGGACGACCGGTATTTCCAGGACCCCTATCAGGGAATGCCCCTGGAGGGCTATACCCCGCTGTTCCAGCGTATGCTGGATCATCCCCGCATCACCGTGGAGCTGGGGGTGGACGCCCGTGAACGGATGGCGCTGGAGGACGGCGTCATCCGCCTGGACGGCGAGCCCTTTGCCGGCCCGGTCATCTACACCGGCGAGGTGGACGAGCTCTTTTCCTTCCGTTTCGGCCATCTGCCCTACCGCACACTGGACTTTGATTTTGAGACGCTGGAAGTGGACCGGTTCCAGCCCACGGCCACGGTGAACTATACGGTGAGTGAGGACTATACCCGCATCACCGAGTATAAGCAGCTCACCGGGCAGGTGGTGCCCGGGAGGACCACCATCATGGAGGAGTACTCCCGGGCCTATACCGGTTCTCCCGGCGAGATCCCTTACTACGCTGTCATCAGCCCGGAAAACAACGCCCTCTACGGTCGGTACCGGGACCTGGCCGGCGGCTTTTCCAACCTTCACCTACTGGGCCGGCTGGCCGAGTATAAATATTATAATATGGACGCCATCGCGCTGCGGGCCCTGACCCTGTGCGACGGTATCCTGGAGCAATAGGAGCGGATTTTGTGAAATTGCTGACATTCGCGGTCCCCTGCTATAATTCTCAGGCTTACATGGAGCACTGTGTCGAGACGCTTCTGGAAGGCGGCGACGACGTGGAGATCATCCTTGTGGATGACGGCTCCAAGGACGATACCGGCGCCATCGCCGACCGATATGCCGCCCAATACCCCGATATCGTCCGGGTGGTGCACCAGGAAAACGGGGGCCACGGCGAGGGGGTCAATCAGGGGCTCCGCCGGGCCCAGGGGCTCTACTACAAAGTGGTGGACTCCGATGACTGGGCCGACGTGGACGCCCTCCGCAAGGTCATTGCCAAGCTGCGGGAGTTCTCCCAGATGGAGCATCCCGTGGACATGCTGGTGTGCAACTACGTCTACGAGCATGTGGAAGACCAGACGCAGAAGGTCATGCGGTACACCAACGTCTTCCCCCAGAATCGGGTCTTCACCTGGGATGAGATCGGACGGTTCCGCCCCTCCCAGTATCTGCTGATGCACTCGGTTTTCTACCGTACCCAACTGCTCCGAGGCTGCGGCCTAGAGCTTCCCAAGCACACCTTCTATGTGGACAACATCTTTGTCTACCAGCCCCTTCCCTTTGTCAAGACTCTTTACTATATGGATCTGGACTTTTACCGCTACTTCATCGGCCGGGCCGATCAGAGCGTGAACGAGCAGGTGATGGTGAAGCGGGTGGACCAGCAGCTCCGGGTGACCCGGATCATGATCGACTCCCACAACCTGAGGAGCGTCGCCGCGCAGCACCGCCGGCTGAGCCGGTATATGTTCAACTACCTCTCCATGATGATGACCATCTCCTCCGTTTTCCTCATCATTGACGGCTCTCCCGAGGCGCTGGGCAAAAAGACGGAGCTGTGGGAATATCTGCGGACGGTGGACAGCGGCATCTACCACAAGATGAAATACCGCTCCATCAGCGCCGTGGGCAACTTTCCCGGTTACCAGGGCCGGAAGCTCTCCGTGCGTCTCTACCGCCTGGCCCGGCGCATCTATAAGTTCAATTAGGACTTGCCTGCAGATTGGACATGGGCCGAAGGCCTGCGGGCCAGCCATTTTCAGCAGGGCCTAACGCAGTCTGTACGCGCGGCCCGCGGCCCCGGTAGAAAGGAGGTCCGCCATGAACCTGTGGCTCATTCCCCCGCTGACCCTGGCCGCCCTGGCGGCGGCCCTGTACCTGATCTTCTACTGGACTGTCCGGCGGCGGGATCTGGTCCGCCGCCCCGTGGAGCGTCAGGTGGGCTACGGCTTCAAGCGGGCCTTGCTCATCTATCAGCCCTCCAACCGGGGGCGGAACAACGCCATCGCCTGGGCGCTGGCCCGGGCCCTGGCCAGGGCGGGCCATACGGTGACGGTGAACTACCCCTCCCCCGTCCTCCAATATGACCCCATGGAATATGACCTTCTGATCTTCGGAGGCAGCGCCTATATGGGCGAGGTGGGACGCCCCCTGAAAAATTACCTCTCCTCGCTCCGCTTCAGTGGCAAGAAGGTCCTGCTCTTTGTGGTGGGAGAGCTGGAGCGCGCGCCCGAAATGGCCGGCCTGCGGCTCTGTGTTCCCGCCGGGAACCAGGTCCGTTCCATCAAGATCCGTCCCGGCCAGGAGAAGCAGCTCAGCCAATTCGCGCTGGGGTAGTACGAGGCAAGAGGCGCCGTCCGCCTCTTGCTTTTTTTTTCGTTTCCGGGTAAAATAATGGCACTGTCAGAAGGAGGTCCGATGTAAATGACCCGTGACGAAGCCTTTGAATTTCTGGACCGCGCCGCCCGCGGCATCGCGGAAATGTTCGGCTCCTCCTGTGAGACTCTGGTCCACGATATGGGCGTGCCCACCCACCCCATTCTGTCCATTTATAACGGGCATGTCTCCGGCCGGGAGGTGGGCTCCACCCTGGATATCCTGGGCACCGCCCGGGAGCTGGACCCCGAGGCCCGGAGCAGCGATCAGGTGAACCTGTATGCCACCACCCCCTCCGGCCAGCAGATCAAATCCTCCACCTTTCATCTCATCGGAGAGGACTACAATCTGGCCCTGGGCATCAACTTTGACTACACCTCCCTTGTCTACGCCAATCGCATTCTGGTGGACCTGATGAGTGCGGAGGCCGACCTCAAGACCGCCCTGTGGCAGGGCGGCGACTCCGCCCTGGCCGATCTTTTCGACGAGTGTCTCTCCGCCGTGGGGAAGCCCGTGGATGCCCTGAGCAAGGCGGACCGGTTGAAGATCGTGGCCATGATGGACCAGAAAAACGCGTTTTCCTACCGGAAATCGGTGCCCTTTGCCGCCCGGCGGCTGGGTGTGAGCCGTTACACGGTATACAAATATCTCGATGAGCTGGCCCAGCGGGAGGGCGCCTCCCGCGCGTAATGCAGAGCATGGGTATCCGGCCCGTCTTTTCAGGAAAGGAAGAATCGATTATGTATCAAAAAGAGATCGAGGCATATTGGAACGACCCTGCTCGGGAGCAGGAGCTGGTCGCCGCCATCTCCCGGCTGGTGGGCGTTAAGAGCGTGAAGGGCGAGGCCGAACCCGGCAAGCCCTTTGGCCCTGGCCCCGCCGCCGCGCTTACGGAGGCCCTGTCCCTCTGCAAGGAGTTGGGGTTTGCCGTCACCGACTATGACCACTATGTCGGCCTTGCCGACCTCAACGACAAGGAGACCCGGCTGCACATCCTGGGCCACTTGGACGTGGTGGGCGAGGGCTCCGGCTGGTCCACCGATCCCTATACCTGCGTGGAGCGGGACGGGATGCTCTATGGCCGAGGAGTCTCCGACGACAAGGGCCCCGTGGTCTGCGCCCTCCTGGCCATGAAGGCGGTCCGGGAGCTGGGATTCCCCGTGAGCGCCAACGCCCGGCTGATCCTGGGTACCGATGAGGAGAGCGGCTCCGCCGACATCGCCTATTACTACGCCCGGGAGCCCTACGCCCCCTATGCCTTTACCCCGGATGCCGACTTCCCTGTCATCAACATCGAGAAGGGACATTACCATCCCGATTTCGGCGCGCAGTGGGAGCGCTCCGGCGCGCTCCCACGGGTGGCCGCCATGACCGGCGGTTTCCGTCAGAATGTGGTCCCCCCCGAAGCCGAGTGCATGATCCTGGGCCTCTTTGACCGGGATGTCCGGTCCGTCTGTGACGAAGTGGCCCAGACCACCGGCGCAGCCTTCCTGGTAAACGGCTCCGCCAGCGGCTGCCACATCCACTGTGAGGGCAAAAATGCCCATGCCGCCTCCCCCGACGACGGTATCAATGCCATCGCCGCCCTCCTGGAGGTATTGGAACGCCTCCCCTTGGCCGACTGCGGCAGCACAAAGGCTGTCCGGGCCCTGCACACCCTCTTCCCCTTTGGGGACAATCGCGGCAAGGCCCTCGGCATCGCCCAGGAGGACGCCGAATCCGGCCCCCTTACTCTGAATTTTGCTCTTCTCACCCTCACCGAGACCGGCTTTACCGCCAAATTTGACGTGCGTTTCCCCATCTGTGCCACGGAGGAAACCTGCAAAAAGGCCTGTGAGGCCGCTTTCGCGGGCTATGGCATCTCGGTCACCGGCGACCCGGATATGACCACCGTTCACTGCGTCCCCCGTGATTCCGAGCTGGTCCAGACTCTGCTGCGGTGCTATGCCGATTATACCGGCGTGGAAAACCCCCAGCCTATCGCCATCGGCGGCGGCACCTATGTCCACGACATCCCCGGCGGCGTGGCCTTCGGCTGTGACTTCCCCGGCTTTGACCCCAAGATGCACGCTGCCGACGAGCAGGCCAGCATCCCGAACCTCCTTCTCTCCTGCAAGATCTTCACCCAGGCTATCGCGGAGCTGTGCCGGTGATGGGAAGGCTGCGCGGGCGCGCCGCCGCCCTGGCCGCCGCGGCCCTTCTCTGTCTGAGCCTCACGGCCTGCGGGGAGACAAAGATGACCGTCTTCGACGCCACCGCTTACGTGAAGGGCGTGCTGGACGAGACCTACAAGGGGACCTGGAACAATGCCTTTCTGGATCTGGTGGAGCTCACCGACGGGGAGGCCCAGGACGCCTACGAGGCGTCCCTGGAGCAGGAGTACCGGCGGTTTGCCTACCAGTTTGACCTGGACGAGAGCGCCCTTACGGAGGAGACCCGACAGGCGGTGTTGGATCTTCTCGCGGAGGTCTGCGCCAAGGCACAGTACAGCGTCCAGGAGGCCGTGCCCCTGGACGACACCCGATACGCCGTGGAAGTCTCCGTCCGTCCCCTGGACCTCTTCCTTCAGGTCCGTGAGGACAGTTTGGCGGATTATCAGGAGGCGTTCGCCCGGAAATACGCCGATACTGACCTCGACGCGCTCCCGCAGGACGAACAGGAACAATTCCGCACGGACTATGAAAACGACTGGGCCATGGGCATTGTATCCCTCTGCCGGGACACCCTGGGACTTTTGAACCAACTGGATGTCGTCCCCATCCTGGTGTTGGTGGCCCCCGATGACGACGGCCTCTATTCCATGGGCGACAACGACTTTTCCAATCTCTCCGCACTGATTCTTCCCTACTGAAAAAGCCCCCCGGCGGCGCATCCGCCCCGCCGGGGGGCTTTTTACCCTCTTTACCGCACGGGGATGGTCACATAGGTCCCGGTGTTGTCCACGGTGAAGTTGGTCACCGCCTCCGGCCAGTAAGTGACCTCAGGATCGACGGAGTAGAGCACCAAAGCCAGTTTGTGTCCGGCCTTCACGGTGTAATCCATGGGCTGGAGCTCCAGCGTGAACGCATAGAACATGCCGGGCTCCACCATGTCTACCCTGTAGATCGAGGTGCGGTTCTGGATATCCATCCACCCCCGGGTGACGATCTTATTGTCAGTGGATGTCATGGAGAACTGGGTCAAATCTTTCGCGGCGAGACCGCCGCCGTACCACAGTCCGTTTGCCTCCACTGTCTCGGTGGCCACGCCCTCGCCATACTGCTCGAGCATGACCGCCTCCATGCCTCCCTCGGGCGCCAGGTCCACCAACATTGCGCTGAGGATGCCGGTGGGACGGTCCGCGCTGGCCCGCACAGTGACGGTGGGCGTGCCGCTGATGTGCATATCCTTCTCTATGTCAAAAGTGTAGACCGCGCTGGCACCGGTAGCGCCGGCGATCATCTCCTGCTCCCAGGTATAATCCATGTCGGAGCAGTACTCGATCCACCCCTCCTCCACATCGGCCAGAGAGGTATCGAAGCTGGTGACTCCCAGATCACTGGTAAAGCGGCTCTCCCCTTCTCCTGCGGAGAGGACAATGCTCTCCACGGCGTCTCCCCAGGCATCGTAGATGTTCCAGGAGAGATCCGTATTGCTCTGCACACGCACCTCGGCTTCCCGCTCGGCGCCGTTGTCCACACCATAGAGATAGTGGGCGTACCAGCGTCCCAAAATGCCGTTGAGGTCCAGCCCCTCTATCTGCTCCGGGGTATAGTGGGCACCCTGGTGGAGGAGAAGCTTTACCTCCTGTTTGGCGGTCCGGAAGGCGTCGTACATCAGGTCGAACTGCTTGGGACGGACGTTGAAGTCGTTGAGCCCGTGGATGATCAGCGCGCTGCACTTCAGATTCTCCGCGCCGTTTGTATAGTTGCGCTCGTCCCAAAACCGATTGTAGTCGCCGGAGAGTGCGTCCTGCTCGGCGATCATTTCTTCCAGATAGGCCTCATAGTCTGCCTGGATGGAGGCATAGTCCGTCTCGTCCAGCTGCCGGGACATGCAGTAGTCGGCCAGGATGTTGCAGTCGTCGCCTGGATAGTAGAGCCCGCCGGCAGCGATACCTTGGGAGCGGTAATAGTCATACCAGCTTGCGATGCCGGCCCGGGGCACAATGGTCTTGAGCCCCTCCACACCGGTAGAGGCCACGGCGAAGGCGGTGGACCCGGCATAGGACTGGCCGGACATTGCCACATTCCCGTTGGACCAATCGGCCTTCACCTCCACGCCGGAGTTTTTATCGCTGTACGCCTTGACACCCTCATCCCCGGCAAGCCACCGGACCACGGAGGCAAAGGCGGCCGTCTCGTCGGCGCTGGCGCAGGTCTCAAAGCCGTCGGAGCCCAAGGTACCCAGACCGGAACAGGAGACGTAGGCATAGCCGCGGACCAGCCAGTAGTCGTAAGCGTCCACATTCTCTGTATTGCTCCACACATCTCCGCCGTCTCCGGCCGCGCCGGCGCCGCCAGCGGTCTGCACCTCCAGCGTGGCGGGTCCCGGCTCGCTGGAGGCGTGCCAGTCCCAGTCCTCCTTGCCGGTGGAGGTGGATGCCGTGGCTTCGGTGAGCCGGGCGTCCACGATGTGCGCATTCCAGGTATCCAGATCATAGGCGTCGGTACACCCGGCGGAATAGGGCCGGGCCTCAAAGATGGAGGCGGCCTTCATGCCCCTGTCTGTGGCGGCGGGACGCTGGACGAGCACCTGCACCTTGTCCGCCTTGCCGTCCCCATCGGTATCCACATCGGTCTCCACGTAGACCACTTCGCGGATCACGGTATCATAGGGGAAGATGGGCAGTGCCGCGCCGTCCACAAAATAGGGGGCGGGGACCTCGGCGTGCAGGGCATCGTAGAGAGGCTTTACGGTCTCGTACAGATCTGTCAGCTCGCCCTCATCCTTGATCCCGCCGGCAAGATCGCCGGACAGGCCCAGGCTGGCCATCAGACAGGCGCTGTCATAGGAGCCGTACGCGCCGATCTGCGCCTCGGTGAGCCCCGCCCAGCGCAGCAGCACTGTGACGGCATCCGCCCGGGTGGCAGGAACGGAAGGGCGGAAAGCGCCGGAACCGTCGCCCTGCATCAGGCCCTTGTCCCGGAGCAGGTTAACGGCTGCCCTGCACTCGTCCTCCTCCGCCACATCCGAAAAGGCGCTTGGCTGGGCTGCATAGCCTTCCAGCTCGTCGGCATAGCCGCACAGCTCTGCCAGGCGCTGGGCCAGTGCTCCGCGGTCCATACCCGCAGACTCCTCCGCCAAGGCCGCCGGGAACAGCGAGACCGCCAGCGCCAGGCTTAAGAACACGCTGAAAATTCGCTTCAAATGTAACACCTCCAAAATCATTTCGTACCGGTAAACAGCATATCAGAAATTTCGCCGGGATGCAACATATGGAGGGGCCGGGACGGCTTTTCCCATCCCGGCCCCATTGCCGCTTCCATTGCGTTTTCAGCTCTGATGCGCTTTCGCCGCCCCCACAAAGGCCCGGAAGAGCGGGTGGGCCTTGTTGGGTCTGGACTTGAGCTCCGGGTGGAACTGGACCCCCACGAACCAGGGATGGTCGGGCAGCTCCACCATCTCCACCAGCCGCCCGTCCGGGGAAAGTCCTGCCAGGCGGAGCCCTTTCGCCGTCAGCACCTCCCGGTAGGGGTTGTTGAACTCATAGCGGTGGCGGTGCCGTTCGGAGATGGCATCGGCGCCATAGGCGGCGTAGCAGGGGCCTCCGTGTCCGGTCAAACGGCAGGGGTAGGCGCCCAGACGCATGGTACCGCCCTTTGCGGTGACCCCCACCTGGTCGGGCATCAGATCGATGACGGGATAGGGCGTCTCCGGCGCGAGCTCACTGGAGTGGGCTCCTGTCAACCCCGCCACATTTCGGGCGAACTCCACCACCGCCATCTGCATCCCCAGGCAGATGCCAAAATAGGGCACGCCGGTTTCCCGGGCGTACCGTACGGCGGAGAGCATACCGTCAATGCCCCTGCTCCCGAAGCCTCCGGGCACCAGCACGCCGTCACAGCCGTCCAGCCGCCGCCCGACGTTCTCATCGGTGACCTCCTCGGAATCCACCCACCGGATATCCACCTTCACGTCGTTTTCAATGCCGCCGTGGGCCAGGGCCTCCACCACGGAGAGGTAGGCGTCGTGGAGTCCCACGTACTTGCCCACCAGGGCGATCTCCACACGGCGGACGGCCGCCTTCTCCCGCTCCACCATGGCGGTCCACTCCGCCAGATCCGGCGGCGCGGCGGTAAGCCCCAGACGCCGGCACACCACGGCGGCCAGCCCCTCCTTCTCCAGCATCAACGGCACCTCGTAGAGAGAGGGGGCGGTGAGGTTGGGGATGACGTTTTCGGGCGGGATGTTGCAAAAGAGGGATATCTTATTTCGGATGTCCTCAGGCACCTCATGCTCCGAGCGGCACACAATGACGTCCGGCTGGATACCCAGGGCCAGCAGCTCTTTGGCAGAGTGCTGCGTGGGTTTGGATTTGAGCTCATTGGAACCGGGGATGGCCACGATGAGGGAGACGTGGATGTACATCACGTCCTGCCGTCCCACCTCCGCGCTCACCTGTCGGATGGCCTCCAAAAAGGGCTGGGACTCGATATCGCCCACGGTGCCCCCGATCTCAGTGATGACCACATCCACATCGCCCCGGCGGCCCACCCGGTAGATGCGCTCCTTGATCTCATCCGTGATATGAGGGATAACCTGGACCGTACCGCCCAGATAGCCCCCCTCCCGCTCCCGGTTGAGGACGGTCCAGTATACCTTGCCGGAGGTGACGGAGGAGTCCACCGTCAGATTTTCATCGGTAAATCGCTCATAGTGTCCCAGGTCGAGATCGGTCTCGGCCCCGTCGTCGGTGACGAATACTTCGCCGTGCTGGTAGGGGTTCATCGTGCCAGGGTCCACGTTGAGATAGGGGTCAAACTTCTGAAGGGCCACTTTGAGCCCTCTCTGTTTGAGGAGCCTCCCCAGCGACGCCGCCGTGATCCCCTTACCCAGCCCGGATACCACGCCGCCGGTGACAAAAATGTACTTGACCGCCATCGTTCATTCCTCCCATTTCGCATGGGACGCCTTTGTCCCGGGACCCCGTTGTCCCCTGCCTTTTCCTTACAAAAAAATCCTATTTATTCTACGCCCGAATCCGGGGCCGCGTCAAGCCAAAAGTCAACGTTTTATGGCGTGATTTCCATCCACTGCCGCTCTCCCTTCTCCTCGTGCCTGGGATAGGGCTCCCGGATATCCGCCAATCCCAGAATGTAGTCCACACTGGTGTGATAAAAACGGGCCAGCGCGATCAGAGCCGGCGCAGGCACGTTCAAATTTCCGCGTACATAATCGGAATAGGTCGGCTGGCGGATGTTCAAGACCTCGGCCAGATTTTTTTGCTTCAGGTCTGCATCCTCACGGAGCGCCCGGATACGATCATACATCTCTGTCACCTCACAGATAGTATTCCATAATAGAAAATTCCTTGTTGGATTTTAAGGGGTTTTCCCTTAAAATAGAGCCGTCTTAAGACCTGCTTGCCTATCGGGAATATCCATCGAAGGGGGATTTTTTGACTGTCCTGGTTCTTTATGCCGCTGCACAGCTCATCTGCCAGGGCGGACCTCCTGTTTTTCCGTTTGCCGCCCTGATCCAGACGCTGCTTCTGCTGACCACAGTCCCGGCAATTGCCCCCAGAGACACGGAGGATAGCCTCTTGTGAGCCGTCCAGACAAAGCGGGCCCATGGAAAATTTCCCTGGGCCCGCTTTTCTTGCCGCCGCTCTATTTGTGGTACAGCTTGTTGGTCTCGTAGGTAGGTTCACAGGTAAGGCGCATGCCGAGCTTTGCATAGGTGCCGGAGTCCGCCGGGGAGAGGATGACGGAGGAATGGGCCTCGCACTCCCGAAGCTCGGAGAGCTTGTCCAGCGCCCGCCGGGCCAGGGGATTGGTGGTGGCGCTGATGGCCAGAGCGATGAGGGTCTCATCGGAGTGGAGCCTGGGATTCGCGCTTCCCAAATGCTTGACCTTCACGGTCTGGATGGGCTCGATGGCCTCCCGGGAGATGAGGTGGTGCTCATGGCCGATCCCGGCCAGGCGCTTGAGGGCGTTGAGGAGCGTGGAGGAGGAGGCCCCCATGAGATCCGTGGTCTTTCCTGTCACCACTTCGCCGTCGGGCAGCTCGATGGCAGCAGCGGGGTTGCCGGTCTCCTCGGCCACGGCGCCGGCAGCGGCCACCACAGGCCGGATGGAGGCGTCCACCTTGGCCTGCTGCATCAGCAGCTCCAGTTTGTACACCGTCTCGTCCCCACAGCGGCCCTGGCGCCGGTCGCACAGAGCCGCGTAATACCGCCGGACGATCTCCTGGCGGGCGGCGGCGCAGACGGCCGCGTCGTCCACAATGCAGCTGCCCGCCAGGTTAACCCCCATATCCGTGGGGGACTTATAGGGGCACTCGCCGGTGATCTTCTCAAAAATGGCGGAGAGGACCGGGAAGATCTCCACATCCCGGTTGTAGTTGACGGTGGTGACGCCGTAGGCCTGGAGGTGGAAGGGGTCGATCATATTGACGTCGTTGAGGTCGGCAGTGGCCGCCTCATAGGCCAGGTTCACCGGATGTTGGAGCGGCAGATTCCAGATGGGGAAGGTCTCGAACTTGGCGTATCCAGCCTTCACTCCGCGCTTATATTCGTGGTAGAGCTGGGAGAGGCAGGTGGCCATCTTACCGCTGCCCGGCCCCGGAGCGGTGACCACCACCAGGGGGCGTGAGGTCTCGATATACTCATTTTTCCCGTACCCATCGTCGCTGACGATCAGGGGGATATTGTTGGGGTAGCCCGCAATGGGGTAGTGGAGAAATACCCGCATCCCCAGATCCTCCAGCCGTTTTTTGAAGGCGTCGGCGGCGCTCTGCCCGGCGTACTGAGTCACCACCACACTGCCCACATAGAGCCCCTTGCTCCGGAAAGCGTCGATGAGCCGGAGCACATCCACATCATAGGTGATGCCCAGGTCCCCCCGGATTTTGTTCTTTTCGATGTCGCTGGCGCAGATGGAGATGACGATCTCGGCGTCCTCCTTGAGCTCGCACAGCATACGAATCTTGCTGTCCGGCGCAAAGCCCGGCAGCACCCGGGAAGCGTGATGGTCGTCGAAAAGCTTGCCCCCGAACTCCAGGTAGAGCTTGTCTCCAAACTGGGCGATGCGCTCCTTGATATGGGCGGATTGGGTCTCCAAGTATTTGCGGTTGTCAAAGCCGAGCTGTTTCATCTGCCTGCACCCCTTCGTGTCCTCTTCTGTTTCATCCAATTTATTCTACCTTCCCGGCGCGGGATAGTCAAGCCGTACCCACCCTTGCGGGAGCCGCCCGCTCCGTGGTAAAATAGTGCCTGCCGGACCGGATCCGGCGCCCGCGGCCGCGCCGCGTACTTTGATAAAGGAGCATACCCCATGGACGCTATGATCCAAATCCTGGCAAAGGAATTAAGCCAGGACCCCATCCACGTGGAAAACGTGGTCAAGCTCATTGACGAGGGGAATACCATCCCCTTTATCGCCCGCTACCGCAAGGAACTCCACGGAGCCATGGACGACACCGCCCTGCGCACCCTGGCCGACCGCCTCCAGTACCTGCGCAATCTGGAAAAACGCCGAGGCGAGGTCAAGGCCGCTGTCGACGGGCAGGGAAAGCTCACTGAGGCTCTCTCCACCGCCATTGACGCCGCGGCCACCCTGGCTGAGGTGGAGGACCTGTACCGTCCCTACAAGCAAAAGCGCCGCACCCGCGCCACCGTCGCCCGTGAAAAGGGTCTGGAGCCCTTGGCCGCGCTCCTGTTCGCCCAGGGCCGGGACTGCTCCGAGCCGCTTCTTGTGGCCGCCGGCTATGTGGACCCCGAAAAAGGGGTGGAGACTCCGGAGCAGGCGCTCCAGGGCGCCTCCGACATCGTGGCCGAGCAGATCTCTGACGACGCCGCCCTGCGTAAGCGGCTGCGGGCGCTGTGGTGGTCCAAGGGGGTCCTGATCTCCACCGCCGCAAAAAAGGACCAGGGGGACTCGGTCTATCGGCTCTATTACGACTTTAAGACTCCCGTCAATCGGGCCCAGGGGCACCAGGTGCTGGCCATCAACCGGGGTGAACGGGAGGACCTCCTGAAAGTTTCGGTGGAGCTGGACCGGGAGACCGCTCTCATCACGGTCCGCCGGAGCGTCCTGATCCCCGGCTCTCCCGCCATGCCCTTTGTCCGCAGTGCAGCGGAGGACGCCTATGACCGCCTCATCGCCTCCTCGGTGGAGCGCGAGATCCGAAATATGCTCACTGAGCAGGCCGACGAAGGGGCTATCCGGATGTTCGGGCTCAACCTCAAGCCCCTTCTCATGCAGCCGCCGGTAAAGGGCTTTGTCACCATGGGGCTGGACCCCGGCTACCGCAACGGCTGCAAGGTGGCTGTGGTGGACGGCACAGGAAAGGTTCTGGACACGGCGGTGGTCTACCCCACCTTCAGCGAACGCAAAAAGCAGGAGGCCATCGACGTTCTCGCCCGCCTCATCAAAAAGCACGGCGTGGCGCACATCGCCATCGGCAATGGCACCGCCAGCCGCGAGACCGAGCAGATGGCGGTAGCGCTCATCCAGGCCGTGGGCGGCGGCGTGAGCTATATGATCGTCAGCGAGGCGGGGGCCAGCGTGTACTCCGCCTCCAAGCTGGCCGCCGAAGAGTTTCCCGACTATGACGTAAACCTCCGCTCGGCCGTTTCCATCGCCCGGCGGCTCCAGGACCCCCTGGCGGAGCTGGTGAAGATTGACCCCAAGGCCATCGGGGTGGGCCAGTATCAGCACGATATGCCCCAAGCCAGGCTGGACGAGACCCTCTCCGGTGTGGTGGAGGACTGTGTCAACGCCGTGGGGGTGGACCTGAACACCGCCTCCGCGCCCCTTCTCTCCCGGGTCTCCGGCCTCAGCGCCGCCACGGCCAAAAATATCGTCAGGTACCGGGAGGAGAACGGCGCCTTTACCTCCCGGAAGCAGGTGCTGAAGGTCCCCAAGCTGGGCCCCAAAGCCTTTGAACAGTGCGCGGGATTCCTCCGCGTCCCGGAGTCCAAAAATGTATTGGACCATACCGCCGTCCATCCCGAGAGCTACGCTGCGGCGGAACAGCTCCTGGCCCTGTGCGGCTACGACCTGAACGCGGTGGAGGCGGGCGGCATCGGAGACCTCCGGGATCGGGTGACCGACTTTGGCGAGGCGCGGGCCGCCCAGGCCTGCGGCGTGGGGCTTCCCACCCTGCGGGACCTGATAGGGGAACTTATGAAGCCGGGCCGGGACCCCAGAGACGAACTGCCCAAGCCCATCCTGCGCACCGATGTAATGGAGATCAAGGACCTCAAACCCGGCATGGAGCTCACCGGCACCGTGCGCAACGTCATCGACTTCGGTGTCTTTGTGGACATCGGCGTCCACCAGGACGGGCTGGTGCACATCTCCCAGCTCTGCGAGCGCCGCGTCCGTCACCCCAGCGAGGTCTGCGCCGTCGGCGATATCGTCATGGTATGGGTGCTGGAGGTGGACGAGAAAAAAAAGCGCATCTCCCTGACCATGAAAAAGCCCAAAGGCGATCTGTAAAGGGGGCGTATCCCATATGGTGCTGTCCTTCGACGAGGCGGGCGAACTGCTGGACGCCATGGCGGAGTCCTTTCCGCCAGCCTTTTTCAGCGACTTGAACGGCGGGATCCTGCTTCTCCCGGAAGCCCATCCCGACCCGGACTTTCCTCCCGGTGAAATGTACATCATGGGGGAATACTGCAACGATCAGATGGGCCGGTATATCAATCTCTATTACGGCTCCTTTGCAGCGCTGGCCGAAGAGGAGGATTGGACGCGGCGGAATTGGGAGGAGGAGCTCTACGAGACCCTGGCCCATGAGTTCACCCATCATATCGAGGGGCTGGCCGGGGAGCGCGGGCTTGAGATCAAGGACGAGGCTTTTCTGGATCGCTATCGTGACCAATAGAAAAAGGGGCGCTGCCGAGCATGCTCGGCAGCGCCCCTTTTTTACTTCTGCCAATCCGCAGGATAGACAAAGTAGAGAAATCGCGCCCGATCCCGGACGGAGAACTGGATCTCGCTTCCCTTGGGAATATGGATCACCTCGCCGGGCCCGGCGGAGATGGTCTCCCCTCCTGCCAGGATATCCAGCCGCCCCTCGATCACATAATCCATCTCGTCATATGTGAGCTTCCAGGGAAAGGTGGTCTCCTCCATCACCATGAGACCGCAGCCCAGACGGGGCGCCTCTTCCAGAGAAAAGAGGTCCTTTGTCCACACCCGGTCCCCGCTGCGCCCGGTGTCCAGCCGGTCCCGTTCGGTCACCTGTATGGCGGGGACCGCCACACTTCGTACGCCGTGTCCGCGGCCGCATCCCGCGGCAGCGCCCAGCTTTTCCAACAGTACCTGCCGCACCAGCGCCTCCAGCGCGACCTTATCCAGCTCAGCCATATGTCTTCTCCTTTCCAGTGATGAGCATGGCCACTGCCACAGCGGTAACACCGCCCACCAGCTTTCCCACGATCATAGGAAAGATCATGGTGGAGTCAAATCCCGCCGTAAACCCCAGGTGGTCGCCGAATACGAAGGCGGCCGACACGGCAAAGGCCACGTTGACCACCTTGCCTCTCCGGTCCATCTCCCCCATCATCTGGAACATGGGAATATTGTTGGCCAGGGTAGCCACCAATCCCGCCGCCGCAATATCGTTCATCCCCAGCAGATGCCCCAGCCCCATCAGCGGCTTCCGGAATACCTTTGTAATAACGAATACCAGGGGAAACGCCCCAGCCAGCACGATGGCGATGGCGCCCACAGTGGAAAACCCCTCGTCGATGGGGTTCATCCCCGGAATGAGCACAAGACCGGTCAGGGTCTCCACAATGGCGGCGGCCAGGCCCACGGTAATGACGATCACCACGATCTTTCCAAACACGGTAAATCCCTTTACCATGCCCCCGGGAATGAGCCATAGCCCCACCGCAATGAGCACGGCGATGAGCACGATAGGGATGAGGTTGCGGAGCACCATAGCCACCGGAAACCCCGCCGCCAGTCCGCCGGCCAGGGCCCCCAGCGGGATGGTGATAACGCCAGCCAACACGCCCTTGGCCAGGAATTCCTGGTCCTCTTTCTGAATGATACCCAGCGCCACAGGGATGGTGAACACAACGGTGGGCCCCAGCATGGCGCCCACGATCAGTCCGCCGAACTGCCCCGCCTCCGGGGTGAGCGCCAGCTCTCTGGCCAGGGGCGCGCCGCCCATATCGTTTGCCAGTATGGTCCCGGCGAACATGGCCGGGTCGGCCCCCAGGAGGGAATAGAGCGGCACCACCACGGGCCGCAGGAGATTTGCCAGCACGGGCGCCAGGCAGATGATGCCGATCATGGCCAGTGCCAGGGATCCCATGGCGAGGATGCCCTCTTCAAACTTCTCACCCAGCCCGAACTTGTTCCCGATGATACGATCCAAGGCCCCCAGGGCCATAAACAGGACCATGATATAGACGATGATCTCGTTAATGGACAAAATATTGCCCCCTATCTTGATGATTCCGGGGCGGTCATTGCTCCACCCGGTCCACGATCCCCACCACGGCGGCATCCACCGGAATGGACTCCCCCGCAGCGACTCTGGCCCCGCTGCCCCGCGTCACCAGCACTCTGTCGCCGGGGCCCGCTCCCGCTTGATCGGCGCACACCAGGGCCGGCCCCTGGTGACCCTCCGGCGCCACCAGAAGGAAAGTCTGCCCCGTCAGGGCGGAGACCTTTTTGGTGCACCACACGTTACCAATGACGATCCCTAACCACACAGACGCCCATCTCCCTCAGCTCCCGTTCCAGGGAGACAAATTTTTGATACACCCCCAGAGGGGCTGTTTTCCGATACTGCTTATATTCCAGACCTGTCTCCAGGACCTTTACCTTTTTTCCGGCCAAGAGGGCTTCCAGCACCTGTCTCTCTTCTCCCGTGAGGGCCAGCCCCAGGGTCAGCAGTCCCATCTGCTCGATAGGCAGGCGGGTAATGACCAGCGCGCCCTCCCGCTCCTCCATCGTCATGACAGGATCAGCCCCCGATCCCCTTTTTGGAATCCACAGGCGTTCGCCTCATCGTAGTCCAGGTGGACCACGGTGGAGAATTTTTCGCTGACCCGTACCTCCACCTCTCCAAAGGTGAGAGGACGGGCGGTGAGCGCTTTCAGGCGGACGCTCTGGCCATTGCGCACGCCGAACTGTCCGGCATCCACCGGGGTCATGTGGATGTGCCGTTTGGCCACGATGAGGCCGCGCTCCAGCCGCAGTTCCCGGTTGCCGTGGCGGAGGGTGATGCCCGGCGTCCCCTCGATCTCCCCCGAGAGCCGGACCGGGGGCTTGCACCCCAGGGCCACAGCATCGGTGAGGGAGACCTCCGCCTGGCACTCCCCCCGCTCAGGCCCCAGCACCACCACGTTCTTCAACTCTCCCTTGGGGCCCACAAGGCTCACCCGCTCGGCGCAGACGAACTGTCCCGGCTGGGAGAGGTCCTTGACCCGGTTGAGCCGATAGCCCACGCCGAAGAGCTGATCCACGCCCGCCCGGCTCAGGTGGACATGGCGCCCACTGGCCTCTATCTCCACAGTGACCCGCCGGACCACCGCTTCGGCCAGACGTTCTATCTCATGTGCGTTCATACTTCCCCGCCTTCAGCTTGATCATGAAAATCCAGAAGAGGGAGGAGAGGCGGTTGAGCCCCAAAATGATGTCCTCCCGCGCCACAGCTCCGTTCTCGTCCCGGAAGGCCTGATAGGCCGCCAGTTCGGTCTGCCGGACCACCGCCCGCACCTTATTTACCGCCGCGACAGCGGGAGAATCGGTATAGCTGAGCATAAAATGGGGCTGTCCGAAGTGCTTCTCCGGGTAATGGGAGTACTCCCGCAGCTCTGCAGGGCTGTAGCCGCACAGCCGCACCTCTCCCACAGGCTCATCCAGAACGTCGAACCGGATGAACCGCCGCACAAAGCCCAGCACCTCTTCCAGCTCCACGGCCAAGACGCGGTATCCCTCCCGGACACATGCCTGCTGGCAGAGCACGATCTCCGCCTCCAGCAGGTCGATGTATCCCCGAAAGGCGATGCGTGGATGGTCTTTGAACACCAGAAGGTTTCCCTTCAGGTGGGTCATGTGCTCCGGCTTCTCGTGGAGCTCCGCGCCGAACAACGTCCGATAGCGCGCAGCGCCGCCCTTTTCCTGCCGCCCGCCGTCTGTTTTTTCCGGCTCTCCCTGGGGAAAGACCACCTCCACCCGGTGCTCCCGGAGCCAGGACCGGGCGGAAGGGGTGAGCACATCCCCCCGGGTCACCACCACAGGGCCCCGGGTCCCGCCATTGGACATCTGGCGGACCCGGGCCTCATCCAGAAGCGCCACGGCTTACTGTCCCTGATCGAATTCGCCGTTCTTGTGGGGGAGGATACCGTCCACCTCGACGTGGGGCCGGGGGATCACGTGGACCGAGATGAGCTCTCCCACCTTCTCCGCGGCGGCGGCGCCGGCGTCAGTGGCAGCCTTGACGGCGCCCACGTCGCCCCGGACCATGACGGTCACCAGACCGCCGCCCACCTGCTCCTTGCCCACCAGCTGGACGTTGGCGGCCTTCACCATGGCGTCCGCCGCCTCGATGGCGCCCACCAGTCCTCTCGTCTCTACCATACCCAGTGCATTTGTATTCGCCATTTTCTTCGCGCTCCTTTCGTTGTTGGAGGGGGTCTCCCGTCTCTCTGCGGGAGCTTCTCCCCGATGGTTGGAATTTGGCCCTGATTCCGGCCGAGCCGCCGCCCCGCCGCCGATCACAGAGGCAGCCAGAGCGGCCATGCCGTCCTTGGACTCGGGTCTGGGCTCCGGGGCTCCACGCCCCGCGCCGCCGGTCGGGGCCGTTTTTGCTTTTTCCGGCGTTCTTCCGCCGGACTTGCTGTTGTCGGCACCGGTCTCTTTTTTCCGGCCCCGTGTTTTCTTGGCTCCGGTCCCCCCCATGTCCGGCTGCGCCCATGCGGTGGGTCCGCCGTCGGCATTCAGACGCTTGGACGCCGAAAAGGGCTTTACCTCGTCGCCGGAGGGGGGCGGGGTCTCCGGATCGGCCGCCTCCATATCTGCGGTCAGCCTGCCCATCTCCCGCAGCAGATTGGCATAGGGGTTGATGAGGGTGCCGGGGTCGTTCACCTCATCAAATACGTTGGTTCCCGCGGCGGGCGGCGTCACGCCGCCTGGGGCGAGCGCCGCATTCTTGGAGTAGATGCCGGAGCGGTCCGCCTCCTTCATCTCACATCAGCCTCCCCACGAT
Source organism: Intestinimonas sp. RTP31139st1_F5_RTP31139_211217 (assembly GCF_040226735.1). Taxonomy (NCBI): domain Bacteria; kingdom Bacillati; phylum Bacillota; class Clostridia; order Eubacteriales; genus Intestinimonas; species Intestinimonas sp. RTP31139st1_F5_RTP31139_211217. The sequence goes on from NZ_JBCOAQ010000004.1 coordinate 134,470, forward strand.
CTGCCGTACCAGCTCCTGGAGCATCGCATCGTCCACCTTGACCTCGCTCCGGCTGTTCTCCCAGGGAGATGCGCTGTTTCCGGCCCGGATATCCTCCAGCTCCCGGACGCCCCAGGCCACCCGCTTGATATTGATCAGATCCAGGGGGCCGATGTTGTTGGAGCTGGAGGAGCCGCCCACCGCGCCGCAGCCCAGCGTGAGCGCCGGGAACAGGCAGGTCGTTGCCCCGATCCCTCCCAGGGCGGAGGGCGTGTTCACCAGCACCCGGCTGGCCGGGACCCGCTCGGCAAACTTCTTCACCACATTCTCGTCCTCGGCATGGATGGAGAAGGTATGGCCCGCGCCCTCCCACTCCAGGATCTCCACACAGCGCTCCAGCACCGCCGGCTCATCGTTTTCCACATAATAGGCCAAAATGAGGCCCAGCTTTTCATTGGAATAGGGGTAGCCCCGCCCCACACCGGTCTCCCGGGCCACCAGTACCCTGGCGGAAGCGGGCACCTGGTCAAGTCCGGCCAGTTTGGCCACAGTCTCCACGCTCTTGCCGACGATGGCCGGATTCATCGTACCGTTGGCGCGCAGGATGAATTTGGAGAGCTTGGTGTGTTCGCTGTCGCTGAGCACATAGGCCCCCTGCCGCTGGAGCTCCTCGGTCACGGCCCGCTCCATCTCCCGGGTAACGATGATCGACTGTTCACTGGCGCAGATGGTGCCGTTGTCAAAGGTCTTGGAGTCCAGGATGCGCTTGACGGCCAGACGAACGTCGGCGGTATGGTGGATATAGGCCGGACCGTTGCCCGCCCCCACACCGATGGCTGGGGTCCCGGAGGAGTAGGCCGCCTTTACCATGGCGCCGCCGCCGGTGGCCAGAATGAGCCGGGTGTGATCGTGCTTCATCAGCGCGTTGGTGGCCTCCAGCGTGGGGGTGGTGATGCAGGCGATGGCCCCTTTGGGAGCCCCCGCCGCCTCCGCCGCCCGGCGCACCACCTCCACTGTCTCCAGAATACACTTCACTGCGCTGGGGTGGGGGGAAAAAATGATGGGATTGCCCGCCTTCATGCAGATCATGGACTTATAGATCACCGTGGAGGTGGGATTGGTGGATGGTACCAGCCCGGCCACGACCCCCACCGGCACCCCGATGTCAATGGTCCTCTTCTCGCGGTCCTGGGCCAGGATGCCATGGGTCTTTTCGTCCTTGATTGCGTCGTACAGTGTGACAGCGGCAAAGCGGTTCTTGATCTCCTTGTCGGCTTTGAGCCCAAACCCGGTCTCTTCCACCGCCAGCCCCGCCAGACGTCCGGCCTCGGCTGCGGCGGCGCTGGAGATGGCCGCCGTTATTTTGTCCAGCTCTCCCTGCGTCATGCGCTCCATAGCCCGCTGCGCCTTTCGGGCCTGCTGCACGAGGTCGCGCACCTCCTGGATGGAACACAGGTCCTGATCCATTTGTATCATCATGCTCTACACCTCCACTGGATGGGCGGCCACCGCCTTGACCGCCTCGGCAAACGCCTCACAGGCGGCTTTGCACGCCGACTGGGTGCCCGTCAGCAGGCCGCCGCCGAAGTTAGTCTCACTGGGCGGCTCAAAAAGGGCCATGAGTTCCACGTCCGCAGCCTTCATCGCCTCATCCAGCCCCACCACGGACTCCAGCGGGGGAGCGATGAGGTAGGCCAGGGCCTCCCCCTCTTTGATGCCCGCCGTTTTGGAGAGATAGCTCCCCGTCCGGGACACCGTATGGGCGAAGTATACGATGGAGTCGTCCTCATTGGCGGAGCGAAAGCCCACGCCGCTGTCCATGAATCCCACCGCCGCCCGCAGGCCGCTGTTTACCTCCGCCGGATTCGGACCGGCCAGGATGCCGATGACCTCTCCGGCCAGCTTCGTGTTGGCGTTTGCGGCGCCCGCATACAGGCTTCTTCCGTATACCACCTCCACGGCCGCCGCCTTGGTGGCCTCATCCAGGGCACAGTAGGTCACGTCGTCGCTGTCGGCGGTGAGGATACCGATGGAACGGTATTCCTTCGGCAGGCCCAGCTTTTGCGCCAGGGTCTCCGAAACGTTGGCAATGGTATGCGTGGCCAGAACATTGCATTTCAGCAGATCGCCTGTCATGCACTCACCCCCCTGGCCAGGTCAATGCCGCTGGCCTTCTTCTCCAGCATGGTCTTGATCAGCTCCGCGATGTGCGCCCCCGCCTCCACGGCGGTAGTGCCCTGGCGGTGGATATTGGAGATGACCGTCCGCTTAGATTCGGGAATGCCGATGTGAGGCCGGTATGTGAGATAAGCCGACATGGACTCGGCGGTCACCAGGCCCGGGCGCTCTCCCACCAGCATGCACACCACCTGGGCTCCCGTCAGCTCCCCAATGTGATCGGAGGCGCCCACGCGGCAGTATTTTACGAAAAGTGTTGGACCGGGATCAATGCCGTAGCCCTTCAGGCCCGCGCGGATGGCCTGCATACAGTCCTCGGCATTGGCCTCGATGGCCGCGGAGGAGAGGCCGTCCCCCACCACCAGGGCCACCTTGGGTTCGGCGCCAAGGGTCTTTCGGATCACGGCCTGGTTTTCCTCGTCGAACCGGCGTCCGCGGTCCGGGCGGGTCAGGTACTCGTCCTTGTCCTGACAGAGCGTCTGCACAAAAACAAGGTCATTCCGCTTTACAAACGCCTCGTCCACATGGGAGAACACCGAGTCCTGGGCCGCCGCGTGGTCGGCCCTCATGCGGAGCATGGTCTCCGTCTTATACCGGGCACCCGCCCGGCTCAGTCCCAGTCGTGCGGGCGTCTTCAGCTTCAGGTCCAGAAAGGCGGGGCCATTCTGCGGATTGGGCATCAGGTACTGCCTTCTCAGGTCCACCTCCGTGATGTCCGGAAGCATTTCGCCCCCGCTCCCGCTCTCCTGCCCCCGTTCCAGGGGCTTATAGTCCGCCGCCTTGACTTGGGGCGTAGGCGCCTGACCCATCAGGTCGGCCACCATGCGCTCCACCAAGGCGCGCAATTCCAGCTCGTTCAAATCTGAAATCCTCCTTATGCCAGCAGAATGGAGCCGTCTCCCGCCAGGGCGGTGAGCCGGCCGTTCTCCACAAAGCCCATCTTTTCCAGCCACTGCTGGAAGGGCTTGATGGCCGTCAGGCCGAACATCTCCCGGAGGGCCGCCGTCTCATGATAGCCGGTGGTCTGGTAGTTGAGCATTACGTCGTCCCCGTGGGGGATCCCCATGAAATAGTTGCATCCGGCGGTGGTCAGCAGGACGGCCAGATCCTCGATATCGCTCTGATCGGCCTTCATGTGGTTGGTGTAGCAGGCGTCGCAGCCCATGGGTATGCCGGTGAGCTTGCCCATGAAGTGGTCCTCCAGGCCGGCTCGGATGACCTGCTTGGAATTGTAGAGGTATTCCGGGCCGATAAAGCCCACCACTGTGTTCACCAGGAAAGGCTGATAGCGCTTGGCAAAGCCGTAGCACCTGGCCTCCATGGTCACCTGGTCCCAGCCATTGTGGGCCTCGGAGGAGAGCTCGGAGCCTTGGCCCGTCTCAAAATATAGGACGTTGGGCCCCATGGCGTTCCCCTCGCGCAGGGCCAGTTGTCGGGCCTCCTCGATGGTCTCTCCTGTAAAGCCGAAAGCCTCGTTTCCCTTCTCCGAGCCCGCGATGGACTGGAAGATCAGATCGGCCGGAGCTCCCCTGCGGACGCACTCCATCTGGGTGGTCACATGGGCCAGCACGCAGATCTGGGTGGGGATCTCCCAGCGGTTGCGGATCTCATGGAACCGTTCCAGCACCCGTGTGACGCTCTCCACCGAGTCGTCTACCGGGTTGAGCCCCAGCACCGCGTCTCCGATGCCGAAGGTGAGCCCCTCCAGCAGGGAGGCCATGATGCCGTCGGGGTCGTCGGTTGGGTGGTTGGGCTGGAGGCGGGCGGAGAGGGTCCCCGGTTCGCCGATGGTGGTGTTGCAGGTGGCCGTGACCCGCAGCTTCCGGGCGGCGTAGATGAGATCCATATTACTCATGAGCTTTGCCACGGCGGCCACCATCTCGCTGGTGAGGCCCCGGGAGATGCGCCGGATGGCCGCGCCGTCGTTCTTCTCGTCCAGGATCCACTCCCGCAGCTCAGAGACCGTCCAGTTCCTGATCTGCGCGTAGATCTTTTCATTCACATCATCCTGGATGATGCGTGTGACCTCGTCGGTCTCATAGGGGACCGCAGGACTGTTCCGCAGGTCTCCCAGGGTCAGGTTTGCCAGCACCACCTTGGCGGCCACCCGTTCTTCGGCATTCTCGGCGGCAATGCCCGCCAGCCGGTCCCCGGACTTTTCTTCATTGGCCTTGGCCATGACCTCCCGTACCGAAGGAAAATCATAGACATGGCCCAGCAGCTTGGTTTTTAAAATCATTCCTGTTCCTCCTGTCGCGGTCAGGGCGCTCCCTGTCCGCTGCATTACAATTTCTGGAATGCCAAGGTCTTCACCACCACCGGCAGCACATTCCCCCCGCCCACTGGGGCGCCGATGTCGATGTAGTCTCCGTTGTGCACCGCCACGCCGTCCAGGCACAGAAGGGGACCGCTCCCCCCCATGGCCTGTCCCAGGACCTTGGCCATATCCCGTTCCAGCACCACCACAGGGAAATACCCCCGCTCCAGCAGCGGAGCCAGCCCCTCCCGAATGCCCTGGGCGATCTCCTCCACCCTCCGGTAGGCGGGCGAGAGCTCTCCCGCAAAGGCCAGGGCCACCTGGGTGAGTCCTCCCTCATCGGCATACCAGTTCAGCTTCCTGCGGACGGCCTCCGCCAGGGCGGCTGCATTCCCCTGCTCCTCCTCCCGGTTCAGACGGAGGACGGGCAAATTCTTGAGCGGAAACGCCACCTCCCGGTAGAAGATAGTGGAGCCGGACACCTCCATGGAGTGGGCGCCCGCCCCAACCACGGTGGCCCGGATGGTCTCCGCCCCCCGGACCAGCGTATAGCCCTGCTCCTCAAACCGCTCCCGGATGGCCGGACCCAGCAGGGGCCCGATGTCGCCGTAGGCCAGCCAGTCCTCCGGCGGAGCCCACATGCAGTCGGCCACCCCGCCGGAAAAGGACAGCACCTTGACGTCTCCCGGCACCGCCCGCTCCAGGCCGTCCACCATGGCCGAGATGAGGGGCCTCAGCGCCCTTCGTTCGGCCCGCTCCCCCAGCCGGACTCCCGGGTCCGCCGTCCATTCGGCCAGGGCCGGGGAGAGGTAGGTGACGCTCCCATCGCTGGTGAGCTTCACCAAACGCCCGCCGATATTGAGGCAGTCGGTATCCCGTAGCGCTCCATTTTCGTAGAGCGCCAGGTTGGAGGTCCCGCCTCCGATATCAAAGTGTAATACCCGGCAATGTTTTTCCTTGGAGTATTCGTCCGCCCCCGCCCCTCGGGCGGCCAGAATGGATTCCAGATCGGGGCCGGCGGTGGCCACCACAAAGTCTCCCGCGAATTCCGAGAGGGCGTTCAAGACCTCCCTGGCATTTTCTTTTCGGGCCGTCTCCCCGGTGATGATGACCGCGCCGGTCTGGACTTCTTCCCGCCGCAACCCCGCGCGCCGATACTCCTCCGCCACGATTTCCCGCACGCCGGGGGCATCGATGACCGTTTCAGAGAGGAGGGGCGTAAAGTGGATGCGGCTGCGATAGATGATCTCCCGATCCGTAATGGCGATGCGCGGAACGGAGAAGGGATTGGCCCGGTTTTCCAGCGTCAGCTTGGAGACTACCAGTTGTGTGGTGGAGGTTCCGATATCGATCCCCACCGATTTGAGTGTCTCCGTCATCCCCCGATCTCCCTCAGCATTGCCTCTATCTCCCCTGCCGTCACGGGTCTCGGGTTTCCCGGCAGGCAGACATCCTGCAGAGCGGCCGCAGCCAGACCGGGCAGCGCGGCCCTGAACTCCTGTGCCGGTACCGGGAGCTTAAGAGGGATCTTCAGCCCGGACCGAAGACGAGTCACCGCCGACGACAGGGCCCTGGGGTTTGCCGCCAGGCCGCAGAGCTTGGCCAAGCGGGCATATTTCTCCGCCGTCCTCTGTTCCACGGCGTTGAATTGGATCACGCCGGGCAGCAACAGCGCGTTGAGCCTCCCATGGGGCACGTGGAACCGCCCGCCCAAGGCGTGTGCCATCGAATGACAGACCCCCAGCCCGGCGGCATTGAAGGCCATACCTGCCATACAGGAGGCCAACAGCATGTCTTGCTTGGCCTCCCGGCTTCCGGCGTGGGCTTCCGGCAGGCGGCGGTAGGCCAGCGCGAATGCCTTCTCCGCCAGAGCGTCGGAGAAGGGACTGGCGCCTTTGGCCGCGACAGCCTCCGCCGCGTGTGTGAGCACGTCCATGCCCGTGTCGGCGGTGACATGGGGCGGCACCCCCTCCAGCAGAGAGGCGTCCAGTATGGCCGCCTCCGGCAGAAGGTCCTCCTCCACCAGCGGATATTTGACGCCCTGGTCCGTGTCTGTGAGGACGGCGAAGGAGGTGACCTCGCTGCCGGTCCCCGCCGTGGTGGGAATACACCACAGGGGCGGGTGGCGGTCTGAAAACCAGCACATTCCCTTGGCGCAGTCCATCGGGGAACCACCGCCGAAGGCCACCACCGCGTCGGGCCCGAAGTCCCGCAGCATCCGCACCCCCTGGGCCACCAGGCGGAGGGAAGGGTCCGGCTCTACCTGGTCAAATATCTCCACTGCCCCGGTGAGACGGTTTTTTACCCGGTCCAGGAGACCGGAAGAGGCCAGGAACGCGTCTGTAACGATGAGGACCCTCTTCCCGGCCAGCTGGTCCAGCGCGGCCATGGGCTCCGGTCCAAAATAGAGTTTGGGCTTGATCCAAAAGGTTTCCATGGTTTCTGCCTGCCTTTTCCTTGATGCGGTTAGTATGGCAGGTGGATGAAAAAATATAGCTCCGGCGGAAAATTTTCCGCCGGAGCTGCAAATATTACGCAGGTTTCCATTCACCGCATGAATTTCCCCCCTGCGCCGTTGACAGGGCTCCCCCGCATTTGATATCATGTCCTCACCTTGGGACAGTTCCCAGCGCCTGCCGCACTTCTTTCGTTCAAGAGGCCGGCGGCACAACGGATACCGGAAATCGGGAAAGGTGGGCATGGTATGCCGCTCTTATTGTTTCTCTTGGGGCTCCTTCCCTTTGCGGTCGGCGGACTGATGAACTGGGCTATGTTGGCTTACCCGGACGTTTTGCCGCCCTTTTCTTTGATTGCGATCCTGTTTCTGCTGATCTGGGGGGCAATCGCTTTCTTTGCCAGGCCCTGTGTAGCAGGCGTCCGTACCCTGGCCGTCTGTCTCAACCTCGCGGCAGGGATCGACCTGATTCTGGTCGGCGTGCAGGAGCTCGTCTTGGGCGCCTACTGGAGTAATCCGGCCGGTCTTTGGGCGCAGCTTTACTATTTGCCGCTGATGAACCTGGGATTTACCCTGACACCCTGGAGCCACTCCGTATTTCCCGCCTATTGCACCGCGTTTCTTTTGATGCTCGCCGCGACCTTTCTCGGCGCCCGCTGGCGGAAATCATAGTTTTTTATGCGCGGCCTGTCCTCTCTCCGTGCAGAGCAAAAGCGGCACAGCTTAAGCTGTGCCGCTTTCTCATGCGTTTTCTCTACCGGACGGCGGGAAACAGGACCGTGATCTCTGTCCCCTTGCCCGGCTCGCTCTTCAGGGAAATGCTTCCCCCGTAGAGGAGCACAATATGCTTGACGATGGAAAGCCCCAATCCGGTGCCGCCGGTCTTGCGCGCTCTCCCCTTGTCCACCCGGTAAAACCGCTCAAAGACCCGCTCCCGGCTCTCCTTGGGGATCCCAATGCCGGTATCGGAGACGGTAATGGCCACCTTTCCGTCCCGCTGCGCCGCCTGCACGTCCACCCGTCCGCCGGGCTCGTTATATTTGATGCCGTTCTCCATCAGGTTAGTGAGCAGTTCGCGCAGGCGTCCGGGCGCCACCGCCACCTCGGCATTGTCACCGGAGAGGTTGACACTGATCTTCGCCGCCTCGGCCATCTGTCCCAGCGCGGCGCGGCACTCCTCCGCCACCGAGAGCACGTTTGCCCGGTCGTCGGACTGGGGCATGACCACGGATTCCAGCTCGGATATCTTCAGCACATCGTTGATGAGTTCAATAAGCCGGTCTACCTCCACGCCAATCATGGTGATGAAGCGTTTCTGATCTTCCGGGTCCTTCACCATGCCCGAGGACATCATATCGGTAAAGCCCTTGATGCTGGTCAGGGGGGTCTTGAGCTCGTGGGACACATTGGCAGCAAATTCGCTCCGCACGGTCTGGAGCTTCTCGCCCTCCTGCTCCAGCTCTTCCTCCTTCTGCTCCAGAGGCTGGGCCGTGCGGTCCGCCAGCTTTCGGGCCAGCACGAGCATGAGGACCAGCGCCACGACCGCAGCCACCAGGAATCCGACCAGGCCCTGAAGAACCAGGGCATTCACCGAGGAGATGGGCATGGAGAGACGGCCCACATTCCCATCGGTGAACTGTTTCGCCTCATAGAGGAGCATCTCGCCGGTGGTGTCCGACTTGCGCTCCGCCTCGCCCCAGCCGGTCTCGAGTGCGGACTTGAACTCGGGCCGGTCCGCATGGTTCTCCGTAACCTGCCCATAGGTGTCGGAGAGCACCTTGCCCTCCGGGGAGATGATGGTCAGCCGTTTGTCCGGCGCGGCGGTGTGGAGCTGCTGCGACCAAGCCTCAGCGTCCGTATAATAGTTCTGGGCGTCCATCAGGTTCAGCAGCTCTACCAGAGTCTGCCGGGCGGAAGAGATCTCCCGGTCCCGGTAGACCCAGACCCCAAAGGCGCTGGAAAGCGCGATCCCCAAGGTGGCAATGAGTAAGAAATAAGTAGTCAAACGTCTTTTCACAGAAAAGGCCCCCATCCCAAATCAGAGATAGCCGTTCATCACGGCATTTTATAACCCACGCCACGAACAGTCTGGATATAACCGTCTCCCAGCTTCTGGCGGAGGGTTTTCACATGCATATCCACTGTGCGGGTCTCGCCGGCAAAGTCGTAGTCCCACACCGCCTGGAGGATATCGTCCCGCGTGAGTACCATGCCGCGCCGCGAGGCCAGGAGGCGCAGCAGTTCAAACTCCTTATACGTAAGTTCCACCAGGGCGCCGTTTTTCCGCACCTCTCTGGCGGCCGGATCGATCTCCAGGTCGCCGCAGGTGATGACCGCCTCGCTCCTGGGCCGGCCGGTGCGGCGGAGCAGCGCCTTGACCCTGGCCTGAAGCTCCATAATGCCGAAGGGCTTGACCACATAGTCGTCTGCCCCGCCCTCCAGGCCCTTGACCTTATCCATCTCGGAGGTCCTTGCGGTGAGCATCAGGACCGGCACATCCCCCAGGTCCGCGTCGGCCTGGAGGCGGCGGAGGATCTCCAGACCGTCCATACCAGGCAGCATGATATCCAGAATGAAGAGGGATGGCTTCAGCTCCCCGCCCGTCTCAAAGTAGGCCTCGCCCGACTCAAAGCAGCCCACCTCATACCCCACGGAACGAAAATAGTAGCGCAGCATCTCCCGGATGCTCTCATCATCCTCAATGATCACAATGGTCTCTGGCATTGTCTTGTCCTCCTCATGCTTCCCTTTTCTCTTGCGCCGCTCCACGGCCTCCGGAGCGCCGTCATTTTGACGGTCTAAAAGGAAAAACAGGTCCGCGGTGCGGACCTGTCCCGGCGCCGTCTGTAAACTTCACTGTTTGGCTGCTCCGCTCGCCTTCGCGCTTCTCAGAGCTCTCCGGTGACGCAGAATATCGCCCACTGGGCAATATTGACCGCGTGATCGGCGATCCTCTCCAAGTACTTTGCAATGATGATAAAGTCGATGGAAAGATCCGCCTCGTCCAGGTTGTCCGCCACCTGGTTGATCAGGTCCCCCTTGATTTTCCGGAAGAGCTCATCCACCTCGTCGTCCAGGTTGACCACGGCGTGGGCGGTCTCCACATCCCGCCCGGTATAGGACGAAATGGCCTGCCGCACCATGAGCCCTGCCTTGCAGGCCATCACACCGATGTCCTGAGGCACCTTGACCTCCCCCTGCCTGGAGAACAGCAGGGAAATCTCTGCGATATTCGCCGCCTGGTCGCCGATGCGCTGGAGGTCAGTGACCATCTTCATGGCCGCTGAAATGGCCCGCAGGTCCCGGGCCACCGGCTGCTGCCGCAGCAGGAGCTGGAGGCAGCGGTTCTCAATATCCCGCTCCATCTGGTCCATGGAGGCCGTCATGTCGATGGCCGCCTTGGCATGGGCCTCGTCGTCCGTGGAGAGGCTTTCCGTCACTACATCGATGGCGTCCTGAGCGGTACGCGCCATGGCCGTCAGCGCCTCATTGAGCTCCAGCAGTTCCGCGTCAAATGTTTTTCTCATGTGCTCATGCCCTCCTTAGCCGAAACGGCCCGTAATGTAGTCCTCTGTCCTCTTGTCCTTCGGGACGGAGAAGAGCTGGCTGGTATCTCCATATTCGATAAGCTCGCCCAGCAGGAAGAAGGCGCACTTGTCGGAGATACGGGTGGCCTGCTGCATGTTGTGGGTCACAATTACTATTGTATAGGAATTTTTCAAATCTGCAATCAAATCTTCGATTTTTGAGGTAGAAATTGGGTCCAGCGCGGAGGTCGCCTCGTCCATCAGGAGGATATCCGGCTCCACGGCCAGCGCGCGTGCGATGCAGATGCGCTGCTGCTGGCCGCCGGAGAGGCCCAGCGCGGACTTTTTGAGCCTGTCCTTGACCTCATCCCAGATGGCCGCGCCCCGCAGGGAGCGCTCCACGATCTCATCCAGCTTGGCCTTGTTCCGGATGCCGTGGGTCCGGGGCCCGTAGGCAATGTTGTCATAGATGGACATAGGGAAGGGATTGGGCTTCTGAAACACCATGCCGATCTGCTTGCGCAGCCAGGTCACGTCCACGTCGGGGGCGTAGATCTCCTTGCCCCGGTACTGCACGCTGCCGGTAATCGTGACGCCCGGCACCAGGTCGTTCATCCGGTCCAGCGTCTTGAGGAAGGTGGACTTGCCACAGCCGGATGGCCCGATGAGGGCAGTGACCTCCCGCGCCGGAATGTCGATGCTGACGCCCTTCAGCGCCTGGGTCTGCCCATAATAGAGGTCCAGATTCCTGGCCGATAAGATTGCTTCCATAACGTAACCTCCTATCCCTGCCGCCGCTTGAGCTTTTTGCCCACAAAATTGGCGGAGAGATTGATGATGAGGGTGAGAATCATAAGGATGGCGGCGATGGCAAAAGCCACCTCAAATTCCCCCTGTTCCTTGGCATAGACGTAAAGGGCCACGGTCAGTGTGGCGCCGGAGCTGGTGAGCCCGGTGAAGAAGCCGTTGAGGGCATGGGCGAAGCCGGCGGTAAAGAGAAGGGCGGCGGATTCGCCCACGATACGTCCGATGGCCAGGATACAGCCGGTAACGATGCCGTCAATGGAGCAGGGCAGCACGATGGTACGGATCATATGCCACTTTCCGCTCCCCAGGCCCAGCGCCCCCTCCCGATAGGAGGCGGGCACGGTTTTCAGGGATTCCTGGGTGGTACGCACGATGGTGGGCAGGGTCATGATGACCAGCGTAAGCGCGCCCGCCAGCAGACTTTTGCCCAGCAGGGGGGTGAAGATGAGCATGCCCACCAGTCCGTAGATGATGGAGGGGATGCCGGTGAGGGTCTCGGTGGCAAATTCAATGACGGTCACCAGCTTTCGGTTCCGGGCGTACTCGGTGAGGTAAATGGCGGCGCCCACGCCCAGAGGCAGCACGATCACCAGCGTGGCGATGACAATATAGAGCGTATTGAGGATATCGGGCAGAATGCCGATGTTGTCCGACAGGTAGCTGGGCTTGGTAGAGATGAGGTTCCATGTCACATGGGGAAGGCCCCGGTAGAAGATATAGCCGATCATGAACACCAGCAGGGCACAGGTGAGAAAGGCGCAGAGATAGAGCAGGCAGCGCAGGGTCTTGTCATAGAGCTTTCGTGCGCCGGAGAGCTTTTCCATATCCATGTTCTTACTTCTCCTTGTTCCGCTTCAGGAGCGCGTTGAGGGTGACATTGATGAGCATAATGAATAGGAAGAGCACCAGGGCGATGGAAAAGAGCGCCTGCCGCTGAAGCCCCGAGGAGTAGGACATCTCGCTGGCCACGGCGGTGGTAAGGAACCGGACGCTCTGGAAGAGGGAGGGCATATTGGCCACGTTGCCGGCCACCATCATGACGGCCATGGCTTCGCCGATGGCCCGGCCGATGCCCAGGACGATGGAGGCGGCGATGCCGCTCTTGGCCGCCGGGACGGAGACCCGGAAATAGGTCTCGATCTCCGCGGCGCCCAGCGCCAGAGACGCCTCCTCGTATTCCTTGGGCACAGCGTTGAGCGCGGTCTCGGAGACAGAGATGATGGAGGGCAGGATCATAATGGCTAGCACCACAATGGCCGCCAGGAGACAGGCGCCGTCGGCCAGGCCGAAGGCCGTACGAATGGCAGGCACCAAAATGATCATGCCCACCAGGCCGTAGACCACCGAGGGAATGCCCGCCAGCAGGTCCACGGCGGGGCGGACCAGCCCTGCCAGCGATCTGGGGGCCACCTTGGCGAGAAATACCGCCGTCATAAAGCCCACGGGAACACCGATGAGGATGGCTCCCGCAGTGCCGTAAATCGATGTGAGAATGAAGGGGAGAATCCCAAACTTGGGCTCCGCCGCCGTGGAAGCCCAAGTTTTGCCGAAGAGGAAGTCCACCAGGCCGATCTCCCGGATGGCGGGCAGGCCCGCGGCGATGAGATAAATACTGATAAGCAGGACAAAGCCGATGGTGACGACGCCGAAGAGCAGGAAGACCAGGTGCATCGTCTGTTCCAAGGCATTATGGGCGCCGCTGTGTTTCATATCGCGTCCAGACCTTTCCCGAAGTTTTTATCTGTCATTTACAAACTTTACATTGTCCCTTAGAAAAAACCCCCGGCCGGGTGTTCCGCGGATCGGCACGGGAGTTTTTCCTGGGTGCTGTCGAAGAGGGGGAGGAGGGGGGCTTTCTTACTTTGCAACAGGCACCGCACCGGCGGCAGCAATGATCTCATTGGCATCGGCGCTGGTGGCGAAATCGAAGAAGGCCTGAGCGGCTTCGCTGAGGGCCTCGCCGGTGCGGGTGGCCAGGACGAAGGGGCGCTGAATGGTGTAGGTGCCGTCCAACACGGTCTCTTCAGAGGGGGCCACGCCGCCCACAGTCAGAGCCTTGACACTGTCCTTCACAGCGGAGAGGGAGGCGTAGCCGATGGCGTTGGGGTTGCCGGCCACAGTGGTGATCACATCGCCGGTGGAGGTCAGCTCCTGGTTGTACTTGCAGGCTTCCTTGGTGTCGGTGATCGTCTCGAAGCCGTCCCGGGTGCCGGACCCGGCCTCACGGCCAATGCGGGAGATCTCCAGGTCGTCACCGCCCACGTCCTTCCAGTTGGTAATCTCGCCGGTGTAGATCTGGGCGATCTGCTCCACGCTGAGGTCGCTCACAGGATTGGCGGGATTGACGATGATGGCGATGCCGTCCAGGGCCACAATGGTCTCGGTGAGGGTGGCCTTCTCCTCGTCCTTCAGGGCGCGGCTGGAGAGGCCGATGTCACAGGTGCCGTCGATGGCGGCCTGGATGCCGGTGCCGGAGCCGGTGGGGTTGTAGGTAAAGTTCACGTCGGGGTTCATCTCCGTAAAGGCCTCGCCCAGGGAGCCGATGATCTTCTCCATGGAAGTCGAGCCGTCGGTGGCCACATTGCCGGAGAGCTTGGCCGGCTCGGAAGAGGTCTGAGTGGGCTCAGCAGAGGGGGTGCCGCTGTCGCTGTTGGAGCAGCCCGCGAAGAGGCCCGCGCACAGGGTCAGGGAGAGCAGCATTGCAAGCGATTTCTTCATTGTTTTTCATTCTCCAATCCATATAGGTTTCTCGGAACTGCTTTCAGTATACCGGCCCTTTGTAAAGTCCGCTTTCTTCTCTGTGTAAACTCTTCGTAAAGCCTATTTTGCCCGAAAATCAGCAAAAAACGCCGTCTCCGTAAGAAACAGAGGCGGCGTTTTACAATTTTACATTCTGTGTAAAGTCCTCTTACAGGCCCAGAAACCGTCTCAGGTCGGGCAGGTCCGGCGCGATATGGACGTGGGGAAACGCCGCAAAGGCGGCGGCCGGCGTCGTCCCGTTGAGGACCGCGCAGAAATCCGTCCCGGCGTTGTCCGCGGTCCCGGCGTCGATGACGGTATCCCCGCAGTAGAGCACCTGCTCCGGGACCAGGCCCAGCCGCTCCACAGCAGTGTTGAGCCCCTCCGGGTCCGGCTTGGGGCGGCGGACCTTGTCCCCGCCGATCACAAAGGAGAATACGTCCAACAGCCCGTGCTGGGCAAAAATACTCTCCAGGGTCTCCGTATGCTTGGTGCTCACCACGGCGGTGGCGACCCCCGCTGCCCGCAGCGCGTGCAAAAGCGCTTCCGCACCCTCACACAGGGGCGTGCCCGCCGCCTGCATGGGCCGCGCCACGGAGGAAAACTGCGCCCGAAACGCCGCTCTTCCCTGCTCCGTGGCATCCCCTGTGAGCTGCGTATAGGCGTCCTCCAGCAGCATACCCACGGTGTGCCGCACCGTCTCCCGGTCCGGCTCCGGGTACCCCATCACCGAAAATCCGTGCCGGAACCCCGCAAAAATAGCGTCGGTGGCGTCGCCCAGTGTATAGTCAAAGTCAAAAATGACGGCCTTATAATCCATGCCTGTTCCTCCGGTGCATAAATCGCGGGCGGCTCGGCTGGGCCGCCCGGCGTCCTTTTCATTCGTATTGCTTTCTGCCCGTAGTGCTAGGAATCCCCAGCTCATCCCGATATTTGGCCACCGTGCGGCGGGAGATCTCGCACCCGTCCTTCGCCATGAGTTCACACAGCTTCTGATCGGAGAGAGGTTTGTGTTTGTCCTCCTCCGTGATAAGCTTTTTGAGCATCGCCTTGGCGGTATCGGGAGAAGAGGCGTCGCCCGGGCCGCCGACCACACCGCCGCCCAGGCTGCGGGAGAAAAAGTAGCTCAGAGGATAGACGCCGCTGGAGCACTGGAGGTATTTGTCCTTTACCGTGCGGCTCACCGTAGACTCGTGCACCCCCACCCGCTGCGCGATATCGGCCAGCGACATAGGTTTGAGGTGGCCGGGGCCGTGGCGGAAAAAGTCCTCCTGCAGGTCCAGCATAACCTCCGCGCACTGCATCAGAGTGGAACGCCGCTGCTCAATGCTCCGCACCACCCATTTGGCCTGCCGGACCTTGTTCACCAGGTAATCCTTCACCTCGTCGTCTTTGCTGTCCCTGAGCATCCTGCAATAATAGGAGCTCACATTGAGGGTGGGGAAAAAGTAGTCGTTGGTCAGCAACTCGAAGTGATCCGGAAAGTTGACGACAAAAATATCCGGATTGATGTAAATGAGGTTTTCTCGGGCGGCAAACCCGCCGCCCGGCCTGGGATTCAGCGACCGGATCAGCTCACAGGCCGCATAGACCTGTTCCTGCGTGGCCCCGAGGGCCTTGGCGATGAAGCCGTATCGATTCTTGCTGAGGGGGTCCAGATAGTCCTGGGCGATCCGGATTGCCAGTCCGCTGTCCTCGCGGCGGTTGAGCTGGAGCACCAGACATTCCGAGAGGGTCCTCGCCCCCACCCCCGCCGGTTCCAGGCTCTGAACGATCTCCAGCGCCCGTGCCGCCAAATCCAGGGGCTTCTCCATCTGTACTGCCAGGTCCTCCAGCGGCTCGTCCAGCCAGCCGTTCTGGTTCAGGGACTCCACTAAAAAACGCCCCGCCTCCAGGAGCTCCGGCTCCAGGTCCAGCAGCTCCAGTTGAGAGAGCACGTAGAGATAGAGGTTTTCCTCCGTCTCATCCGCGTTCCCGTAATTGGAGACGGGGTCCGTCCCGTCATCCTCACTGTCCTGTTGGTGATAGACCCGGTTTTGCGCATCCGTGGACTCCAGCCACTCCAGTTTTCGCTGCAAGTCTACGCCCTCATCCTTGCCTGCGTATTTTTCCTCCATCTCCAGGACCGGGTTTTCCTGCACCTGATTTTCGATGTACTCCAGAAGCTCCTGGGAGCCCATCTGGAGTATCTCCATCGATTGCATCATTTGAGGCGACAGGGTCTGGGTCTGTTTCATCGACATATTCAGTTCCATCGTCCGTCCCCCTTACCAATTATACTTCACTCTCTTCCGTTCAAAAGTATAACACAATTCGATGCAGAATTACAATCGTCTATCTCCAATTTGGCATGATCTTTGCTTGTAGAATTTTTTGAGCACGCATAAAAAAGTTGGTGCTTTTCCCGGATTCCCTGTTGACAATCTCCCTTCCATCTGATAGAATAAACGTCGCTGCGGACGAGCTATAGTGTCCGATACGCTGGTGTAGCTCAGCTGGTAGAGCAGCTGATTTGTAATCAGCAGGTCGGGGGTTCGAATCCGTCCACCAGCTCCATCGTCTGTTTGAAAGGCGTCAACTGCATATGGAGGAGTTCCCGAGTGGCCAAAGGGGGCAGACTGTAAATCTGTTGTCGTCGACTTCGATGGTTCGAATCCATCCTCCTCCACCAGTAAGGAAAACCCTTGCATCCCAAAGGATGCGAGGGTTTTTTATGCCTGCGTTTGTCACCCATAATCACGCGACAGAACACGATGAATCCCAAAATATTGGGTACAGGGAACGCCACCCCCTCCCGGGGCACGGCTCGAGAGAAAGGTGAAAATAATCATCCACCGGCTTTGCCGGTGGATGATTATTTTCACGTTCTTTAAAAGTCCGCGCTGCCCACGGTGCGGGGATGGGGCAGGACGTCGCGGATATTGCCCACACCGGTGAGATACATGACCATCCGCTCAAAGCCCAGGCCGAACCCCGCGTGCTTGCAGCCGCCATAACGGCGCAGGTCCAGATACCACCAGTAGTCCTTGGGGTCCATGCCCAGCTCCCGGATCCGGTTCTCCAGCACATCCAGCCGCTCCTCACGCTGGGAGCCGCCGATGATCTCGCCGATGCCGGGCACAAGGCAGTCGGCAGCCGCCACCGTCTTCCCGTCGTCGTTGAGGCGCATATAGAAAGCCTTGATCTCCTTGGGGTAGTCCGTTACAAAGACCGGCTTTTGGAACACCTGCTCGGTGAGATACCGCTCGTGCTCGGTCTGAAGATCGCAGCCCCAGTCCACAGGGTAGTCAAACTTGTGGCCGGACCGCTTCAGGAGCTCCACCGCCTCGGTGTAGGTCACCCGTCCGAAGTCGGAGGAAGCCACATGCTCCAGCCGCTCCTTCAGGCCCTTATCCACAAAGGATTGGAAGAAATTCATCTCATCGGGGCATTTCTCCATCACCGTGCGGATGACAAATTTGATCATGGCCTCCGCCACATCCATATCTCCCGCCAGGTCGCAGAACGCCATCTCCGGCTCGATCATCCAGAACTCGGCGGCGTGACGGGTGGTGTTGGACTTCTCGGCGCGGAAGGTGGGGCCGAAGGTGTATACGTCTCCGAAAGCCATGGCGAAATTTTCCGCGTTCAACTGTCCGGACACAGTGAGATTGGCGGGCTTGCCGAAAAAGTCCTGGCTGTAATCCACGGCCCCGTCCTCTGTTCTGGGGAGGTGATCCATGTCCAGCGTGGTGACCCGGAACATCTCCCCCGCGCCCTCACAGTCAGAGGCGGTGATGATGGGCGTGTGCACATAGACAAAGCCCCGGTCCTGGAAGAAGGTATGGATGGCGTGGGCGGCCATGGAGCGCACCCGGAAGGCGGCGGAAAAGAGGTTGGTCCGGGGCCGAAGATGCTGTATGGTCCTCAGATACTCCACGCTGTGCCGCTTCTTCTGGAGGGGATAGTCCGGTGTGGAGGCACCTTCCACCGAGATGGCGGCGGCCTTGATCTCCAGGGGCTGTTTCGCCTCGGGGGTCAGAACCACGGTGCCGGTGACGGACAGGGCGGCGCCCACGTTTTGTCCGGCGATCTCTTTATAATTCTCCAGGGCGGCGGCATCCATAACGACCTGCAAATTTTTGAAGCAGGAGCCGTCGTTGAGCTCAATAAAGCCGAAGGTCTTCATGTCCCGGATCGTGCGGGCCCAGCCGGACACGGCGACTTCCTTGCCGCCGAATGCCTCCTGATCCGCGAAAATCTGCGCGATCTTTGTGCGTTCCATTGGGTACTTCCTCTCTCTACGTCGTTGTAGGCTTCCACAGTACCCTCTATTATACGGACTCCAACGGAATTTTACAAGGGATTTCTAGGGTTTGTTTGAACATCGTCAGCGCCTTTCAGCGCGGGCAGCTATCTTCTGGCCCTTCCCCAGCATACCCACAGCAGGGAGAGCAGCGCCGCCGTCCCGTAGAGTTCCGTCCATCCCATCCAGGCCCGCAGGCCATAAAATACGACGGCGGCGGGAAGCGCCAGCGGCAGCGCCAAAATACTGAGTATCCCCCATCTCATCAGCAACCCTGCGGCGGCGGAAACCAGATGGACCACTCCCGCGATCAAGAGAATCCTCTGCAGGAGGGGCCGTCCGCCCTCAGTTCCGCTCAGGAAGGTAAAAACCGCCCAGAAAATGAGATAACCTCCCGTGGCCAATGCGCTCCCATGCCCCGCCGGCCCCCCCATCCAGGCACCTCCCGCGTTGCAGAGGACGGTCAGCCCCGTGACGGCCGCCGCGCCGCACAGCCAGAGGCACACTCCTGCGGCCGTATTCATGGTGCCCCCTTCCTCCGGCGCAGTGCGCACACCCCCCATGCAAGGCCCCAGCCGGTCAGTGCCGAGGCGCCGATCCCCAGAAAAAGGGCGACCCCAAGCTGCCAGAACCAGCCCCCATCCAGCCAGCACGCCACCGCACCCCAAAGAGGCACGGACAGCAGGAGAAGAGGGACCCAGCGCAGACACCTCGCCCGTCTTCTGGTGAAGCGCAGGAGCAAGAGCTGGAGCGACAGCATCAGAAGCAGCGGTGCAAACGCAATCAACAGCAGCCATTCCATTAGGGTCGCCTCCTCTCTTTTCGCCGCCGCCAGGCGGCCCCAACCAAATTTCCCGCCAGGGGGCACGCCAGCGCGATCCCCCAAAAGAGGGGAATCCGCTGTCCCCCGTAGACCCACAGGGACGCGGGCAGGAAGATCAGCAGGCTCGCCGCCGGATAGAGCAGGCACACACCCTGCCGCTTGCCCAGTGAGAGCGCGGGGAAAAAGCCCCCCAGGGGGAGCAGCAGACAGGGGATCAGCAGTGCCCGCAGCACTGGCACGTCGGGGGCGTCCAGCAGGGCCAGCACCGCAGGCAGGACGGCGTTGACCAGCAGCAGGACAGGCAGATAGGGCAGGCTCTCCCTCCACCGCAGGGGGGATGGGCCGGCCTCCAGCCCCAGGGCGGAGCGGAGCTGCCGCACATCGGCGTACCACCCCACCCACCTGCCCAGCCAGACCACCAGGTAGATGGCCCCCAGCAGAGCCAGCCACCCGGGGAGGTATCTCCACGCCACACCAAGGCACACCCGCAGTATGGCCCCGAGGAGCCCGGCGGTGACTAAAAAGTGGAGTCCGGAGCGGAGGAGCACGCTCCGCCCCTCGCCCTCAAAGGGCAGGGTGGCCACCCCCACCGCCGCCCCAAAGGCGAAGAAAAGGGCCAGGGTGACGGCGACAGCCCCCAGGATGCCGCAACTCTGTATCAGTGCCCCGCAAAGGGGCGGCGCGGAGAACCCGCCGATAAACAGAGGCCGATAGCCGGCCCCTGCCAGGCCCGCCCCTGCCAAACCGCCCGCCAGAATGCGGACGATCCAACTTTTTTGTCCGGCAGACATGAGACCTCCCCCTTTCAGAGCTCCAACGCTTCTTTGATCTTCTTGACATACCGCCGGGAGACATAGCACACGACTCCTTCCGCCAGGGTCATTTTGATCGTGCCCGTGAGGGACAGATCCAGAGCCGTGACCTTCCGCAGATTGACAATCTCCGAATGGGAGATCCGAACAAAGGTGTGGCGGTCCAGCCTGGCCTCCAGCTCATAGAGCCGTTCCCGCAGATCGTACACGCCCTCCGCCGTCTGGGCCTTCACCCCCTTATCCTGGGCAAAGCATCGGAGGATCGCCTCCTCCCGCAGAGGCACGGCGGTCTCGCCCCGCCAGCCCGTGAGCCCTCCGCCGCCCTCCAGCCGAGCGGCCAGATCACGGATCTCGTCGGTGAGGACGGGGGCCGTGATGGTCACCCGCGGCTCCCGGCAATCAGGATCGATATGGACCTCTACCCGCAACGCCCCCTCCCCCTTTCTATTTCCCAGTATAAAGTAAAAAGAGGCCGTCTGTCCACTGTTTGGGGACAGACGGCCTCTCTGCCGTGATATTCGGCTCAGGCGATGGCCTCGCCTCCGACCGTGTAGGTCCAGGTCCCGTCCTGTTCCATGGAGGCGGTGCAGTCCAGGAAGAAATAGGCCCCCAGGCCCGAACGCCACTTTTGCGCGTCGAACTTTCCGGTCTCTCCGGTGATGGAGAAGAGGCACCCGTCCTCCCAATAGAGGTTTTCCCTGTCGATATAGCCCTGTTCGGCCAACTCCTCCCAGGTGCCCATGACCGGCAGGATGTCGTGCTCCATGCCGAAGGCGTAAGCCACGGCCGCCTTCTCCCCTTCAGTCAGGCCGGTAAAGCCCGAGAGGTCCACGCCCAGCTGGGTGATATCCTCGTTGAGGCCCGCGTCCACCTCCCACAGGTCCGCCAGCACCTGGAGGCAGAGCCCACAGCGGTCGTCGGCGGCAGCTCCCTCCGCCGGGCGCACGGCAAGGACATTGGCGAACTGGGCGGGCCAAGTCTCCAGGATCATCCCGTCATACAGAATCTCCACCATCATGCCGTCGGCCAGGGGCTCTTCCAGTCCCAGAGCGGAGACGTCCAGGGTATACACCTCACCGGCCTCTTCCCCCGCCAGGATCAGGGCGCCCTCCGCGCCGCCGTCCACCACCCGGCAGACGGCGCGCACGCCTTCCTCCGGGGTCTGGGCGGGCATGGCGGTCTCCCCGCCCGGAGCGGTCTCCACAGCGGAAGAGGCGCCCCCCGGCGCGGGCTCCTCCCCCTGCGCCGGCATGGTCCGGTATCCGCAGCCGGCGAGCAGCGCCAGGCTCAGCGCCAGCGCCATCCAGGTTCTTTTCCCCATATAGAATCGACCTCCTTTTTTCTTTTAGACGGCGCCATCGCCGCTCTTGTTCCGCCCTGGGAAAATTCCCTCTTGACATTTCGTCCGAAGCGAGTAAACTAAGCATATGATTACAAAATAAATTATTGCTTAGGAGGCGAGACCATGACCCAGCGGGAGGCCCAGATCCTGCAATGGATCCAGGAAAATCCCCTCATCTCCCAGCAGGAGCTGGCGGACCGGGCGGGGATCACCCGCTCGTCGGTAGCGGTCCACATCTCCAACCTGATGAAAAAGGGCTATATCGACGGCAAAGGCTACATCATCCGCACCGCCCCATACGCCGTGGTGGTGGGCGGGGTGAACATGGACATCGGCGGCACGCCCTACGCTCCGCTGGTGGGCCAGGACTCCAATCCCGGCAGAGTGCGCATGTCCCTGGGCGGTGTGGGACGAAACATCGCCCATAACATGGCCCTTCTGGGCCTGGACGTGCGCATGATTACCGCTCTGGGCGACGATATGAACGCCCAGAAGATCACCACCTCCTGCATTGAACTGGGCATTGACCTGGGCCCCTCTCTGCAGGTGCCCGGCGGGACCACCTCCACTTATCTCTTTATCACCAACGACAAGGGGGATATGGAGCTGGCCGTATCCGATATGGAGATCTACGACCATTTGACACCCCGGTTCCTCGCCACCAAGGAGCAGCTCCTCAACAACGCCCGGCTGGTGGTGGCGGACACTAACATCCCCGCCGAGAGCCTTCAATGGCTGGCCGCAAACTGCAAGGCCCCCCTCTTCGTGGACCCGGTCTCCACCGCCAAGGCGGTGAAGGTGGCGCCGGTCCTGGGCGCGCTCCACACGCTCAAGCCCAACCGCATCGAGGCGGAGCTTCTCTCCGGCGTCCCCATCGTCGACGACAGGAGTCTGGCCGCCTGCGCCGACGCTCTGCTCGCCACAGGGCTGCACCGGGTCTTCATCAGCCTGGGGGGAGACGGCGTCTATGCCGCCGACCACCTGGGCGGGCACCAAAAGGTCCCCTGTGTCCCGGCCAGGATGGTGAACACCACCGGCTGCGGGGACGCCTTTATGGCCGCCTTGGCCTGGGGCTGGCTGGAGGGCCTGGGCCTGGAAGAGGCCGCCCGCGCGGGCCTTGCCGCCTCCGCTATCGCCATGGAGGGCACCGAGACCATCAATCCCGAACTGACCGCCGCAGCGGTCAGAGCCCGCGCCGGACTATGAGCCGCCCCCTTCTCTCCGCTTTTTCTATTTTAATTTTCATTTTCTTATGGAGGTCATTCAAATGTCTATGAACAAGTATCTCGACGTCTCCCCCGAGGTGGCCGCCGCCGTCGCCGCCGGCAAGCCTGTCGTCGCCCTGGAATCCACCATCATCTCCCACGGCATGCCCTACCCGCAGAATGTGGAGACCGCTCTCAAGGTCGAAGCCATCATCCGCGAGAACGGCGCCGTGCCCGCCACCATCGCCATTCTGGGCGGTCGTCTGAAGGCCGGTCTGTCCCCCGAGGAGATCGAGTATCTGGGCAAGAAGGGCCACGCCGTCAATAAGGCCAGCCGCCGGGATCTGGCCGTGCTGGTGGCCCGCGGCGAGGACGGCGCCACCACCGTCACCACTACCATGATCATCGCCCACATGGCCGGCATCAAGGTCTTTGCCACCGGGGGCATCGGCGGCGTACACCGCGGCGCCGAGACCACCATGGATATCTCTGCCGATCTGGAAGAGCTGGCCAACACCCCCGTCATGGTGGTGTGCGCCGGCGCCAAATCCATCCTGGACCTGGGCCTCACCCTGGAGTATCTGGAGACCCATGGGGTACCCGTGATCGGCTACGGCACCAAGGAGCTCCCCGCTTTCTACACCCGGAAGAGCGGCTTCTCCGTGGACTATGAGATCGATACCCCCGCCGAATTGGCCGCCGCTTTCCACGCCGGTGAGGAGATGGGCATGCGCAGCGGTATGCTGGTTACCAACCCCATCCCCGAGGCGTACTCCATGGATGCCGACGTCATCAACTCCGCCATTGAAAAGGCCGTGGCCATGGCCAAGGAGCAGGGTGTCCACGGCAAGGAGACCACCCCCTTCCTTCTGGCCACCATCAAAGACATCACCGGCGGCGACAGTCTCGACTCCAACATCCAGCTCGTCTTCAACAACGCCCGCCTGGCCGCGCAGACCGCCGCCGAGCTGTGCAAGTTGTAATTTCCCCCGCTCTATGATACACTACTCCTGAAATCACATCGGGAGGTCCTCTGTATGGCGCGGAAGAAAAAAGACCGGGAGAGCCATTCCGGCCCTTACAACCCCTATTTTGGGAAATTCGAAGATGAGTCCCAGATGGCCAAGCGCCCCTTTTTCACCTGGATCCTGATCGTGCCCGGCGCCGTTTTGGGTGTGTTCATCGGCATGAAGGTCCAGGAACCGGTCCTGGGCCCCGTGTTCGGCGGCATCATGGGCATCGCCGTGGGTTCGCTGATCGACAAGCGACGGGAAAAACGCCGGGAGGAGAGAGAGAAGCCGTAGGTCCTGTTTGAAAGCAGGCGTTGACGTCCGCGGGGACCGGTGTCCGCTCCCCGCCTGTTCCCGGGAGGTATGGTCATGACGGAAAAGGAAAAAATGCTGGCCGGTCTGCCCTACGACCCCGCAGACCATACCCTGGCGGCCGACCGTTGCCGGGCACAGACCCTGTGCCGCCGCATCTGCCTGGACCCCTTCGGAGAGGCGGCGGCGCGGACGGCGCTGCTGAAGGAGCTTTTCGGCTCCACGGGGACAGACGTCTATGTGGAGCCGAATTTCCGCTGCGACTACGGCTACAACATCCATGTGGGCGAGGGCTTTTATGCCAATTACGACTGCATCATGCTGGACTCCGCGCCCATCACCATCGGCGACGGGTGCATGTTCGGTCCCCGGGTCAGCCTGATCACCGCCACCCATCCGGTGGAGGCAGAGCGCCGCTGCTGGCGGGATGACATCCCCTATGAGGGGGAATACGCGCGCCCCATCACCATCGGCGACCAGGTCTGGCTGGGTGCCGGGGTCATCGTCAATCCCGGCGTCACCATCGGAGACCGGGCGGTGATCGCCTCCGGTTCCGTGGTCACCCGGGATATCCCCGCCGACAGCCTGGCCGCCGGGGTCCCTGCGGTCGTGAAAAAGCGGCTCAACTCGGTTTAAAAAAGCGCGGCGGATGCCCCCTGAAAGGCGTCTGCCGCGCTTTTACTCACTTGCTCAGTACGAACAGATTGCTGTCGGTGACGAAATTTGCCACGCTGTACAGGACCAGCACCTGGTCGATGTCGTTTTCCGCGATATACTGGGTGAGAGGGGTCTTATTGTATCTGGGGTCAAAGAGATGGACCTCCGAAAAATCCGCTGTGAGGAAGGGGGCCAGACTGTCACTGTAGGAGTCCCGGACCACCAGCAGCTTCGGCGCGTCCGTATGGGCGGTCTCCAGTACCGTCAGGGGCTTGTTGCCCCCCAGGAAAAAGGCGTATTTGTCCTTCTCCTCCAGCTTGGGCCAGTCATAAAGCACGCCCTCCTCGGGCTGTGTCCCGGACCAAGTCGTGGCTGTGATTCCCTCCTCCGGCACATAGATGTCGATGGAATCGGGCTTCATCCAGCGCACACCGGAGGTCGAAAAGGTCGTGCCGTTGAAATCCGTGGACACCGTCGTCCTCTGATAGCTGTCCAGCGGCGCCGCCGCCAGCCCCATGGCGTCCATCAGAGCAGCGTAGCCGTAGTAGGCCCCCAGACTGGTCCAGTGGTGGTCCAGACGATAGTAGATCTCCTCTCCGGCGTGGGCCCGGAGCACGGAGGCGATATCCACCCAATTGGCCTGCGTGGCCGCCTCCGCCTGGCTGAGGATCGCGTTTTCATCGGCGTTGGGCGCGCCCGCCGGGAGCCGGTCCGCCCACAGGGATACCTTCCCCGGGATCAGGGAAAAGTACACCGGGATCTCCACATTTTCCACCAACTTGTTCACATAATTCAAGTTATCCGCAACTCTTTTTTCGTCCGGCCGGTCAAAGCGCGGGATAAGGGTATCCGACGCGCACAGATAGACGCCGTTGTTCTCCCCTTTTCCCAGGGTCCGCTCGGCAACGGCCTTGGCGGCGATCCAGCCGTCCCTGCCCACAAACTGGTCGGTGATATACTGCTCAAACTCGGACATGAACGTGCCGGTAAAAAAGTCGCCGCTGTCCCGGAGGGGCAGGCGCATCCGGAAGTCCTCCGCCGACAGCGAGGGTCGCTGGGTCAGGTAGCGGTTTTCCTGCGGGGAAAACGTCCGGTCCGGCGTGATGAGGTTGGCGGCGAAGAACACCCCCAGAAAAGCACAGAACAACACAGTCAGAAAAACGGCATATCGTTTGGACATGGTTCTTCACCTCCTTAGAAGCGGAAATAGAGGAAGGGGTTGTAGGTGGCATCCACCAGATAGGCGGTGGACAGCAGCAGCACACACAACAGCAGAACCGGCAGTGCAGCCTTCCACACCCGCTCCGGCAACCGCCGCCACAGCCCGGCCGCCAGGGGCGTGGAAGCCGCACAGGCCAAGACCAGGGTGGGGAGATAGGAGCGCAGATAATAGAAGAACGCGCCGTCGAACGCGCCGCCGCCGGCGAAACCGAACATGGCCCCCAGATAGGGCCCCAGCTGAGAGAAGTCCTCCACGGCGAAGATGGCCCAGCTCACCGCCACCAGGAACAGGGCGTAGGCGTGCTGGAGCGGGACGGGCCACCGCTCGATGCGCCGCCCCAGCCACAGCTTTTCCACAATGAGCAGCACGCCGAAGTAGAGCCCCCACAGCAGGAAATTCCAGCTCGCGCCGTGCCAGATGCCGGTGGCGCCCCACACCACCAGCAGATTGAAGCACAGCCGGGGCCTGGACACCCGGTTGCCCCCCATGGGGATATACACGTACTCCCGGAACCAGGACCCCAGGGATATGTGCCAGCGCCTCCAGAACTCGGTGACGGAGCGCGAGATATAGGGGTAGTCGAAGTTCCTCGTAAACTCAAAGCCCAGCATCCTGCCCAGGCCCACGGCCATGTCGGAGTAGCCGGAGAAATCGAAGTAGATCTGCAGGGAGAAGGCGATCACGCCCAGCCAGGCGCCCGCCGTGGTGAGCTCCGCGGCGGGCAGAGCCTTGTAGGCGTCCCAGAGCTGCCCCAGATTGTTGGCCAGCAGTACTTTCTTGCCCAGACCTACCGCGAAGGTCTGTATGCCGGAGGCAAACCGCTCCACCGGGTAGTCCCGGTGGTCGATCTGATCTCCCAGCTCCTTATACTTGATGATCGGCCCGGCGATGAGCTGGGGGAACAGGGTGACGAAGGTGCCGAAATTGATGAGATTCCGCTGGACCGGTGCGTCACCCCGGTAGACGTCGATGGTATAGGACATGGTCTGGAAGGTGTAGAAAGAGATGCCGATGGGCAGGCTCAGGCCCAAAATGGGCATGAGGGGCAGCCCAATGGCGGCCAGGCTCCCGGCGACAAAGTCCCAGTACTTGAAAAAGAAAAGCAGCGCCAGGTTGAATACCACTGAGGAGCACACCGCCAGCCGGACGCCCCGGTCGTCGCCTCTGCGCTTGCACCGCCCCACCAGTATTCCGTGGGTGTAGTCGATGACGGTGGAGAGGAACATGATGACGATATAGACCGGCTCTCCCCATCCATAAAAAATGAGGTTGAAGACCAGCAGCACCCCGTTCCGCCAGCGCAGGGGCGTCACATAGTAGATCAGCAGTACAACAGGCAAATAGAGAAACAGAAACAGGAGGCTGGAAAAAACCAAGCGCTTCACCTCATATCATAGTGGATGGAATGGTCGCGGGCTCTATTATATCCGCTTTTTCCGGTTTTGTACAGCAGCCGGCGTTCCGGCCTCCGGCCGCCGCGTCTTTTCCCTTTGACGGCGGCGCCCCTCCAAAAGTTCCCGAACAGGCAAAAAACATTCCCCCCGCGCCAGGCGGGGGGAATGTTTTTTGCTGTGTGGGCCTTGAGAGGGATAGGTCAGTCCTCGAACTCCTCTTCCTTCTTGCGGCCGATGGTAATGGCCAGGCCGGCTGCCGCCATGGAGAGGCTCAGGGCCAGCAGGCCGAGGGTCGTAGTGGGATTCACCGCGCTGCGGGCCATGGTGCCGGTCTGGGGCAGGTTGCCCATAGCGGTGGGGTCGTCCACGATGGTCACTTCGTCGCCGTCGCCGGTAGCGATACCGCTGCCGTCGTCCAGAGGCGTCTTGTCGTCGATGATGTCGACGTCGTCGCCGGGGGTGGGATCGAGGGGCGTGGGATCGGGATCGATGTCCGTCTCCCTGACGTACCAGACGATGATCTCCTTGTCGCTGTTCATGTTGCCGATGACATCGTCGCCGGTGATATCGGTGACGGTGTAGCCGGAGATGGTCTTCTCGGTCTGGGCGGTCACGTCATAGCTGCTGCCCTCGGCCTTGCGGGTGGAGTACTCGCTGGCCAGCACCTCCTCGGTGCCCTCCTCCAGGTACTTCACCACCAGATCATAGCGGGTGGTGGGATCGGGGCCGGGGCCAGGGCCGGGATCGGAGGACTCCTCACGCAGCTCGTAGACCAAGGTGATGACGTACTCATGGTTGGCTTCGACGAGCTGCACGCCCACCTTTTCCACATCGGCGATCACCACGGTGGGCGTACCGCTGACGTACTGGTAGCTGCTCATTTCGTCCTGGCTCTTGTAGGCGTCGGTGTCCAGGTTGGTGATATAGGCATTGGCCTCGCCGGACTGGAGCTCGCCGGTCTTGGTCACGGTCTTGCCACTCTGGAGCACGTCGTCCAGGTAGTAGTTGTAGACGCGGTCCACACGGTAGCAGTACTTGTCGGTGCTGGTGTAGGTGTTGGTGACGTTCAGGCCGTCACACTTCACCTCGTAGTAGTCGTTGCCGTACTTCACCAGCCTCACGGCGGCCACGCCGTCGCTCTCCACAGAGGTGGAGTCGTAAGCGCCCACCTCTTCCACAGTGTAGGTGATGGGCTCATAGGCGCCGTCGTACTTGGCAAGGCCAGTAAAGGTGTGGGTCCACTTGCCCTCGGCGTCAGCCTTGACCTCCACGGGATCGCCGCTCTTCACGTCGTTGGCCAGCAACTGGAGCTGGATGGTCTCCGGCAGGGTGACGTTCTCAATGTTCTCCCAGGTCTTGGTGGCAGTGACGCTGAAGGTGTGCGCATCCTGCACGGTATTGACAAAGGTGTAGCTGTTGCCCACGGGCTCACGGACCTCCACGGTGTAAGTCTCGCCGCCCAGGGTGATGGTGCCTTCGGCAGGCGTGAACACGCCGTCGGCCACGGTGCCCTCTTTCACGGTATAGGTGTAGCGGCTGCCGCTGCCGTCAAACTTGTCGACGGGGGCGAAGGAGGCGCTCCAAACCGCGTCGGTGGCCTGGGCCGCGGTCATCTCGCCGCCGGTGATGGTCTGGATGGGTGTGGTCTCGCTGTTCCGGAAGAGGCCGAAGGCCACGTCCGCGCTGGTGGGGCCGTTCCAGATCTTGCTCACCGAGTAGGTGACGGTGGAGCCTCCGGTCTCGCTGTCGCGGGTGTTGGTGATCTGGCCGCCGGCAATGAGGATGGTGTAGGTCACGCCGTCCAGCTCAATGCTGGCCCCGGCGGGGGTGAACACATCCCCAGCCACGGTGCCCTCCTTCACGGTGTACTGGATGGGGGTCTTGCCGTCCGTGGCGTACTTGGGCAGATCGGTGAAGGTATGCTTCCAGGTATCGGAGGTCAGCTCGGCGTACTTCAGGAAGGTATCGCCGGCATACAGGCCCACATAGATGCTCTCGGGCCGGTCGCCGTCGGCGTTGCCGCCGTCGTTCCAGGCCTTGATGACCTCAAAGCTGGTCTTCCAGTAATCAGGGACAAAGGCATTGGTGAGCTGGTAGCCGTTGGACTTCACGCCGTCCGTGGCGGTAAAGCCGCCCACGCTGTCGGTGACGGTGTAGACGTACTCCTTGCCGGTGGTCAGGTCGTACTTGTCCAAGCCCTCGAACGCATAGTTCCAGCCCTCGGCGGCAGTGATGACGTCCTCGTCAATCTTCTCGCCGTTGCGGTTGAGGATTACGGTGACGGTCTCAGGCAGATTCTCCCCCTCGGGAACGCCCGTCCACGCCTTGGTGCCGGTGATGTCGAAGGTGCTCTGCCCGATGGTATTGGTGAAGCTGTATGCGGTCTTCTCATCATTGACAGTCTTGTCAGTGGTGTAGCCCTCCACGGCGACCTCCACCACATCGTAGGAGGCGGCGGGCTTGGGCAGGGTAAAGGTGTGGCTGTCGTCACCGGTCAGCTCACAGGAGTCGACCACGGTATCGCCGTCCTTCACCTGGAAGGTGGCCTTGCCGGTGGCGGCCTCCGTGCCGGGGCCCTTCCAGGTCTTGCTCACGGTGATGGTGACCTGATCGCCGTCCAGGGTGTTGAGGGCCATCAACTCGGCGGCGCCGTCGACCAAGGTGACATTCTGCTTGGGATAGGTCACGCCGTACTCGGCGCCGTCCTTGCCGGCGATGGTGGTGACCTGATTCTCGGTCACAGCGCCCTGCTCGGCCACGGTGTAGGTGTACAGCTTTCCGTCGGCGTCATAGACGTCAAACGTCTCTTCAAAGGTATAGGTAGCGGTGTTCACGGCCACTGCCTCGGGGGTCTCGTCCAGGCCGTAGATGGGGTCGAAGGTCACGGTCTTTTCAAACGCAGGGTCGGTTTCACCGTTGGAGGAACGGGTGACCACCAGGGTCACGTCCTCGACCGGACGGGTGTCGTAACTGTTTCCGTCGTCCTCCCAGGTCTTGGTGACGGACAGGGTGCCGGCGGCGGGCTTGATCTGGTTGGTCAGGTTCTGCTCAAAGGTGCCGTCGGTAACGTTGTAGTCCGTCAGGCCGTCGGTGACCTTGTAGGTGATGCTCTGGCCCTCCAGCTCTACGCCTTCGGCGACCAGCGCGGCGATGACGCTGTTACCCGCGGTGTCCACGGCGTACTTGGGCAGAGAGCTGAAGCTGTAACCCCAGTCGCGGCTCCCGGTCGCAGGGTCCTGCTCGCCGATGGTGTCGACGGCCACGGTGTACTCGCTCCCGTCCACGGTAGCGATGAGGGAAATCTCCACGGTGTCGTCATAGTTCCCCTCGGGATTCTTCCATACCTTGGTCCCGGAGAGGGTGCCGTAGTAGTCCTGCTGGATGGTGTTGGTGACAGTGCCGCCGCTGATGCTCACGGTATAAGCGCCATTGGCGAGTTCCACCACGCCGGTGCTCTTCTCAGCGCCGGTCCGGTCCAGCTCCACCACGCTGTAGGTGATCTTGCCTTCGGCATCGTAGCTGGGCAGGTTGAGGGTGGCCGCCCAGGCCGTGGTCTCCACGCTGTCCACAGTGCCGTCCAGGGTCACGTCCTTCACGGAGCCGTCGGAGCCCTTCACCCGCAGGGTGACGGCTTCGCCAGTCTGGTCCGGCGTATTCCAGATCTTCTTCAACTGGATGGTGTCTTCACCGTTGCTCACGTTAACCAGGTTCATGCTGGTGCCGCTCACCAGGTCATAGCCGGAGGCGCCGGTCTCGCCGACCACGCCGTAGGTAATGGTGGTGTTGTCGTTGATATCCCTGGTGGGAAGGCTGGCGGAGCCGGTCCAGGTATCACCGTTCTTGGTGACCTTGATCTCATGCTGATACGCGCCGGTGCCGTCAAAGACGGGCTTATCGTTCTGATCATAGCCCGTGATGCGGTCCACGGTGACGGTGATCTCGGTCACACCGGCGGGGGCTTCGGGCACCCAGGTCTTGGTGAGGTTCAGGGGCAGGTCCTGGGGCTTGTAGTAGTTAATCACCGTCATGTCCTTTTTGTTCTCCGCGTCGGAGTACACGACGGTATTCTTGCTGTCGGTCACGGTGACCTTGCCGTAGTCCACGGTGACGGTATAGGTCTCGGCCTTGGACTGGTCAAAGTCGCTGTTCGCAGGCACGGTCTCGGCCATGGTATAGGTGTGCCCGGAGGGGATGTTAGAGATGGTGACGTTGCCGTTCAAAGAGGTGCCGGAAGCGGCAGCGCCATGCACAGGGTCTCCGCAGGTACAGTTGAGCGTGAACTGCGCGCCCGTCACGGGGGTCCCGCGGCCGTCTTCCTTGCGGAAGCTGAGGCTTCCCAGGTAGCCCTTCACAGTGGGGACCTTGAAGAATGCCTCCTTCAGCTCGGCATCCTCCGGAATATTGCCTTCAGCGTTAGAAAATACATAGGTCAGCTTGGTCTGCTTGTTTGTGGGATAGAACTCTCCCGCCGCAAAGCCGCTGCTCTCAGTTTTCAAACGAATGGTATACTGGAGCTCATAGGGGTGGAAGGTGTACTTCTTGCCTTCCATGGTCTTGTCATAGCTTGCGCCGGGGGTATCCTTACGGATGGTCCAGGTGAGGGTGCCGTTCTCCTCGCGGGCAACCGCAGTGCCGACCGCAGTTTTGATCTCGCCGAACTCGATCATGGCGCCCATGGGGTCCGTAACCTCCCAGGCTTTGCTGCGCAGGGTAATGGCGGTGTTGATGTTGTTGTAGACGATCTCCAGCTCGTCGGCGTCGTCCGCCGGGTAATACCGATCCACCGCCTTGTTGCCGTTCTTCCCGCTCGGGCTCATCACGCTGTTGCCGTTATCGCCCAGGCCGAAGCCCACGGTGTAAAGGGTGGAATCCGGGTATTTGGTCTTCAGCACGCCAGCCTCGCTCTTTGCGGCGCTTTCGCTGCCATACCCATCATAGTACTCGTTTGCCTCGCCGTCAGACATATAGATCACGTACTGGGAATTTTCTTGGGTACTGGCGTCATTCGGACGGGCATTCAGCGCCTGCCACGCACCGCGGAACCCGGCCTGGCAGTTTGTGGCGCCATAGTCCGTACCGTCGTCGTTCAGATAGGCCTTGCGCAGGCTGGTCTTATTGGTCACGCCATCTTTATAGACATAATCCTGACACACCACATCATAGTTCTTAAAGGTGTTGATGGCCGTCTGGGCGTTACTGGTCCAGTTGCAGATGGTCTTATGGACTTTGGGATTTCCAGACCAGCCATTCCACCCGCCATAGATCACGATAGAGACCCGGTTCTTGCTGTTCGCCAGCAGCCCGGTAATAAAGCTCTCGGCCGCCTCCTTCAGCGCGGTCCAGCGGGTGTTAGAAAGCTTCCAGCCCCGCCCACCTGGCGCTGTCCCGCCGGTGGTATAGTCCATGCTGGTGGACACGTCGAAGACCAGGACCACGTCCGCACCGGAGGCGGCGGTCATGGTGGACTCCTGCTCCGTGGTCTCCACCTTGAGGGTGACCAGGAACTCGTTTTCCTTGTCAGTCCCGGTAATGTCCTTGCTCATGATCACGTATCCGTTGGGATCCTGGATCGTCTTTGTGGACGTTGCAGTCTCTGTCCCCGCCTGAATGGTGTCATCGGCGTTCAGTTCGACATACTTTCCGATCTGACCGTCATTGGCCGCTGCGAACGCCGCCGTCGGTAGCAATCCGAATACCATGACGAACGCCAGGAACAGGGACAACACTCTTTTCTTGCTGTTTGCCAACATGATTCTTCCTCCTAATCAGTTAGATGGCGTTGAAACCATGCGGCAGCCGGACTGGCCTAGCCTCGCGGCCTTAGCCTCCTGAGCTTTGCGTCCCGGCCTTTCGGCCGGTTTGCCTTTTTCACGTGCGCTGGGTCGGCTTTCTGTTTCGCTACGCCTCTCCCCCCTCTGGGGGTCCTTCCGTGTCCGGAGCACCCTGCTCCAGTAAGGTACTGTCGATCAGCCTGATCAGTTCCAGAGCGCTTCGGAAGGACTCCATCCGCTTCCCGTCCGTCCAGGTGACGGTCCCCTGCCACGTGGCGTTCTGGGTGTTCAGGATGCGTACGACGAAAGTCTCCCGTTCTCCAGTCTGTTTCATGCCTGTTGATCCCCCCTTTGGACTGTCCGTTCCGAGATCACGGAGCCGTTTCCTGCGGAGTGTCTACAGCTTACCGCGCCTCGGTTACATTTCAGTCACATTTTACATTTTTCTTTTGCATTTTATTTTTCTTCTTCTTTTTATAACTTTACCGTCACATGTTCCCGTGCCCAGCTAACGGCATCAGCATAGACCTCTTCGGTTACATCCGGGTCACATTCTTAAATTCACTCTTTTTCTCCTCCGCCTGTGCCCGTCGGGGACAGACAGCGCGGCCCGGTCCCCCTCGGGAGACCGGGCCGCGCTGTCCGCCGCTCTTCTGTTATGGCGTCTCTTCCGCCTCCACATGGCTTTTGATGCGCTGAATGATCATATCCAGGGCCACCAGGTTGCGGCCTCCCTCCAGCACCACGATGTCGGCAAACCGTTTGGAGGGCTCCACGAACTGCTCGTGCATGGGCTTGACGGTGGTGAGATACTGGCTGACCACCGAGTCCAGGCTCCGCCCCCGCTTCTTCACATCCCGGGTGATGCGGCGGAGGATACGCACATCGGCGTCGGTATCCACAAAAATCTTGATGTCCATCAGGTCCCGAAGGGCCTTGTTCTCAAAGATCAGGATGCCTTCCACCAGAATGACCTTGGTGGGGCGGACCTCCACGGTCTCGCCGGATCGGTCATGGATGGTGTAGTCGTACACCGGACACCGGATCGTCTCCCCCCGCTGGAGGGCCTGGATATCCCGGATCATCAGCCCGGTATCGAAGGCGTCCGGGTGGTCGTAATTGAGTCTGGTCCGCTCCTCAAAGGGCATTTCGCTGTGCGACTTATAATAGTTGTCGTGGTAGAGCACGCTGACATGCGCTCCAAACTCCTCCTGGAGCTTTTTGGTCAGGGTGGTCTTGCCTGAGCCGGTCCCCCCGGCTATCCCGATGATCATGGTGTCCATGCGCTCTCTTCGCCCCCGCTTTTTGTCTTTTTTCGATCTTCTTTTCATTATAAACGCCGGGGACGCGCTTGACAATGG
The DNA here is from genome assembly GCF_040226735.1 of Intestinimonas sp. RTP31139st1_F5_RTP31139_211217. Taxonomy (NCBI): domain Bacteria; kingdom Bacillati; phylum Bacillota; class Clostridia; order Eubacteriales; genus Intestinimonas; species Intestinimonas sp. RTP31139st1_F5_RTP31139_211217. The sequence continues at coordinate 168,606 of NZ_JBCOAQ010000004.1, forward strand.
AGAATCGTCAATTCTCTCCCTCTTGCGCGCCGCCGCCCGAGAGTCTATAATCGGATGCACCGACAGCATAAAAAGGAGGGAAGCCTGTGGAGCTCAACGCCGCCGCCCGCGCCGCCTTCGACGCCATGCGGGAGGGCATCACCATCATCGACACCGAGGGCCGCATCGTCTTTGGAAACCGGGCCTATCGGGATTTTCTGAACAAAGAGGCCGGGGGCGATATCGGCGAGATCGAGGGCTACCGGCTGCGGGACCTGCGGCCCGGCGCGCGGCTTCCGGATGTGCTGGAGGCGGGAGCGCCCATCCTCCACATCACCCGGCAGGAGATCCAGGACTTCTATTTCGTCAATCTCTACCCCATCTATCAGGACGGAGTCCTGGCCGGCGGCCTCTCCGTGGTCACCTTCCTGGAGGACGCCTATCAGACCCGGGAGGAGTTGGAGGCCATGGAGCGGCGCAGCCGTCAGGTCCTGCGCAGCATCAGCCGGGCCAACGGCGCGAAATACACCTTTGACGACATCGTGGCCGTCACCTCCGCCGCCGCCCAGGTCAAGGCCCTGGCGGAGAAAATCGCCGCTACCGACGCCACTGTGCTGCTGGAGTCGGAGAGCGGGACCGGCAAGGAGCTGTACGCTCAGGCCATCCACAATCACAGCCCCCGCCGGGAGGGGGTCTTTGTGGCCATCAACTGCTCCAACTTCAACCCCAACATGCTCGAGTCCGAGCTCTTCGGCTATGTGGAGGGGGCCTTTACCGGGGCCAAAAAGGGGGGCAAGCTGGGGCTCTTTGAGGCCGCTGCCGGGGGCACCCTCTTCCTAGACGAGATCTCCGAGATGGACCTGGCCCTCCAGGCCAAGCTCCTTCGGGCGCTTCAGGAGAGAAAGGTCCGCCCGGTGGGCGGGGTCAAGGAGCTGGACACGGATGTGCGGGTCATTGCCGCCTGCAACGCGAACCTCCCGGACTATGTGGCCCAGGGCCGGTTCCGCAAGGATCTCTACTACCGGCTGAGCACCTTTCCCGTCCACATCCCGCCCCTGCGGGAGCGCCCCGGCGATATCCCCGCTCTGGCCGACGCCATCCTGGACGACCTCTCCCGCAAGCTCCACCGCAGCTTCTCCCTCACCGGGGACGCGGTGAGCCGCCTCCAGGCCCACGACTGGCCCGGCAATGTCCGGGAGCTGCGCAACGTGCTGGAGTTCTCCGCCTACCTCTCCTCCTCCGGCATCATCACGGAGGAATCGCTCCCCGACAGCCTGCCCCATGACCCCCAGTCCGCCCCCCTCCTTACCCTGGCCCAGCGGACCCGCGCCTTTGAAAAGCGGGAGATCAGCCGCCTGCTGGAACAGAACGGCTCCAGCCTGGAGGGGAAGAAAAAGACCGCCGCGCAGCTCGGAATCTCCCTGGCCAGCCTCTACAACAAATTGAAGGCGTCGGAGATCTAAATTTTTAGAATTCGCTTCTAATTTGCTGGAACCGCCCATCTCAAAAGACTTTTTTCCCCTTCCTGCGCCGCCCCGGGTCGCCCGCTTCCAAAATTTTAGAAGTCCACCCGCCGACCGACTGTCTGACCGCCTACGGTCCAAAAATCCGAAACACCCTGGGGCATCAGGTGTTTCGGATTTTTTGCGCCCCGCTTCGGCAAAATTGGCACGGCCTTTGCTTCTATACAGGGGTGCAAGCAACGTTGGAATTGGTTGCATTACTACAAGAGGAGGTTTCTTGCATGTTAGCAGCACTCGGTTTCATCACGGTCATCCTCATGCTTATCCTGATCATGACCAAAAAGGCGTCCCCGCTGGTGGCGCTCATCGCGGTCCCGGTCGTCACCGGCATCATCGCATGTTTCTTTATCTCGGTGGTCCCCGAGGGCGCGCCCGAGGGAACCCAAGGCGTCGTTGACTTCGTCGCCAACTTCAAGAGCTTGGGCAAGATGATCACCGGCTCCTCCGGCATCGGCTCCGTGGCCGCCACCGGCGTCATGTTCATCTTCTCCATCCTGTTCTTCGGTATCCTCACCGACGCGGGCACCTTCCGTCCCATCATCGGCGGCATCACCAGGATGATGGGCACCGACCCGGTGAAGATCGCCATCGGCACCGCGATCCTGGCCATGTGCGTCCATCTGGACGGCTCCGGCGCCGTCACCTTTCTCATCTGTGTACCCCCGCTGGTTCCCCTGTACGACGCGGTGGGCATGAAGCGCACCACCCTGGCCGCCATCGTGGCGATGGCCGCCGGCACCATGAACATCCTCCCCTGGGGCGGCCCCACCATCCGCGCCGCCACCGCCCTGAGCGTAGACGTGGTCAAAGAGCTGTTCATGCCCATCCTCCCCGCCGTGATCGTGGGCCTTGTGTGCGTGATTGTTTTTTCCGCCCTGCTTGGTAAGCGTGAGAAGGCCCGCATCGGCTCTGTGTCCTTGGGCAGCGCCGCCGTCACCATGGCCGAGCTCACCGAAGAGCAGAAGGCCCTGCTGCGGCCCCACCTCTTCCCCGTCAACCTGATCCTCATCATCGCTGCCATCGTCTCCCTGCTGTTCTCCGGCTTCGCCCCCGCGGTGGTCTTTATGGTGTTCTACGTGCTGGCCACCGTCATCAACTACCCCAACGTCAAGGAGTCCAAGGCCCGCGTGGACGCCCACGCCAAGGAGTGCCTGATGATGTGCTCCGTCCTCTTCGCCGCCGGGTGCTTTACCGGCATCATGAAGGGCACCGGCATGATCACCGAGATGGCTGGCGCCCTCACCAGCCTCATCCCCGCCTCCCTGGGCCGCTTCTTCCCCATCATCGTGGGCGTCATCTCCATGCCCGCCTCCCTGCTCTTTGACCCCGACTCCTTCTACTACGGCGTGCTGCCCGTGCTGGCACAGACCGCCGAGGGCTTCGGCGTGGCAGGCGTCAACGTGGGGCAGGCCGCTATCCTGGGTCAGATGACCACCGGCTTCCCCGTCTCTCCGCTGACCGCCTCCACCTTCCTGCTGGTGGGCCTGGCCGGCGTGGATCTGGGCGAGCACCAGAAAAAGACCATCCCTCTGGTATGGCTGCTCTCCCTCATCATGCTGGTGGTGGGCGTCCTCACCGGCGGCATCACCATCTGACAGAACGTCGATCCCTCCCTTACCGCATTTACGATTTAGAAAGGAAGTTACGCTATGAAAACCATCCGTATCGGCAGCGGTGCGGGCTATGCCGGCGACCGGCTGGAGCCCTCCCTGGAGCTCATTGAGAAGGGCAATCTGGACTACATCAGTTACGAGTGTCTGGCGGAGCGCACCATCGCCATCGGCCAGCAGGCCAAACTGAAGGACCCTACCAAGGGGTATAACGGCCTGCTGGAGCACCGCATGGAGAAGGCCCTCCCCCTGGCCTGGAAGCACAAAGTGAAGGTCATCACCAACATGGGCTCCGCCAATCCCCAGGCCGCCGCCAAGGTCTGCGTGGAGATCGCCCGCAGGCACGGCCTCCAGGGCATGAAAATCGCCTGTGTCACCGGCGACGATCTGCTGCCCGTCATCGACAAGTACATGGACACCGAGGTGTGGGAGACCCACAAGCCCCTCCGGGAGCTGCCCGGCGAGATCGTCTCCGCCAACGCCTATATGGGCGTGGAGGGCATTCTGAAGGCGCTGGACCTGGGCGCCGATGTGGTCATCACCGGCCGCGTGTCCGACCCCGCCATCTTTATGGCCCCCCTCATCCACGAGTTCGGCTGGTCCCTGGAGGACTGGGACAAACTGGGCAAGGGCACCATGGTGGGTCATCTTCTGGAGTGCGGCGGTCAGGTCACCGGCGGCTACTTCGCAGAGCCCGGCAAGAAGGACGTGCCCGGCGTGGGGCACCTGGGCTTCCCCATCATCGAGATCGCCGAGGACGGCTCCTTCTTCGTCACCAAGGTGCCCGAGGCCGGCGGCATGGTCACCGTGGAGACCTGTTCCGAGCAGATCTGCTATGAGATCCATGACCCCGAGAAGTATCTGACCCCCGACGTGGTGGCCGACTTCAAGCAGGTCAAGTTTACCGAGGTGTCCAAGGACAAGATCCAGGTGGAGGGAGCCACCGGCCGCCCCAAGACCGAGACCTTCAAATGCTCCATCGGCTACAAGGACTGCTACATCGGCGACGGCGAGATCAGCTACGGCGGCCCCGGCTGCGTCGCCCGCGCCAAGCTGGCGCTGGAGATCGTCAAGGAGCGTCTGGAGCTGGTGGCCCCCGGCGTGTTTGACGAACTGAAGTTCGACCTCATCGGCTGCAACAGCCTCTATTGGAATCCCGACTACCGGTATAACGAGGAGCCCAGCGAGGTCCGGGTCCGCGTGGCCGGCCGCGCCAAGACCAAGGCCGAGGCCGACCTCATCGGCAACGAGGTGGAGGCCCTGTACACCAACGGCCCTGCCGGCGGCTGCGGCGCTGTGAAGCGCACCCGCGACATCGTGTCCGTGGCCTCCATCCTGGTGAGCCGCTACGACGTGAAGCCGGAAGCCGAAATTTTTGAAGTCTGATTCAGGGACAGAAAGGAAGTATCAGCCATGAAACTCTGGGATATTGCACACTCCCGCACCGGCGATAAGGGCGACATCTCCAATGTGTCCCTCATCGCATACGACCCCAAGGATTACGCCATGCTCTGCGAAAAGGTCACCGCTGAAAAGGTGAAGGAGCACTTCAAGGGCATTGTCAAGGGCGAGGTAGTCCGCTATGAGCTGCCCAACATCCACGCCCTCAACTTCGTCATGTACGCCGCTCTGGGCGGCGGAGTGACCCGCTCCCTCTCCGTGGACATGCACGGCAAGGGCCTGTCCTCCTATCTGCTGGACATGGACATCTGAGTTTTTCCCCCGCTCTTCCCACAAGAGCCGTTTTTCCCCTTCTCTGCCCGGGCGGCACGCGTTTCCACCTTCGCGTGCCGCCCCTCTTTACGATATCCCCATAACAATAAAAATAGAGGAGGCAATGTATCCATGAGAAAGCGTACTCTGTCCCTGCTTCTGGCAAGCGCACTGTCACTGTCCCTGGCGCTCCCGGCCTTGGCCGCCGAGTCCGACACCTCCCCCCAACACTACCCGGTTCTGACGGAGTCGGAGATCACCTATGTTCCCCTCCGGGCCATTGCCGAGGACCTGGGCTTCTCTGTGGAGTGGGATCAGGCCACCCAGACCGCCACCGTCTCCAACAGCGTCTACTCCATCCAAATCCAGCCGCTGCGCAGGACCACCTCCGTGAGCTATGTGGAGGGAGCCGTCAGCGCGGCCATGACCATGAAGGACGACCGCATCTATGTGGACCAGTCCTTCTTCGAGCAGTACCTGGATGCCGACATCACCGTGGACGGCGCCTCTGCCACCGCGGCGGCCAGTTCCATGGCTTTCACCCGCAACACCATCCGTGCCAATGACTACGATGTAAAAGAGACCTACGCGTATGAGCGGTATGAGGTCATGGTCCCGATGGATGACGGCGTGAAGCTGCGCACCGTGGTCTATAAGCCGGTCGGCGACGGCCCCTGGCCCACCGCCTTCACCCGCGGGCCCTACCCCAATCAGGAGGAGACCAAAAATACGCTGGGCGAGGAATATGCCAAGCGCGGCATGGCTTACGTCTATCAATACTGCCGGGGCAAGGGCGGTTCCGAGGGCGAGTATGTGGCCAACGTGGACGAGCGTGCCGACGGCATCGCCAGTCTGAACTGGCTCAACGATCAGGATTGGGTCAAAAGCATCGGCATGCACGGTCACTCCTACCTGGCCCTCACCACCTGGATCGTGGGAGACAGCCTGCCTGATAAGGTAGAGGCCCTCCATGTCCAGTGCTACGGAGTGCTGCGCAATCTCTCCGTCAGCCACTCCGGACTGGTGGCCGTGGACAATATCACCGCCTGGACCCTCCAGAACTGCACCGACAAGTACTCCTATGATTTCTATTTGGAGTCCGCCCAATACCTCCCCCAGATCAGCGTGGATACCGATCTCTGGGGCACCCCTGTAGAAGGCTACGCCGACTGGGTCAATCATCCGGACTTTACCGACGACTACTGGAATGAAGGCGTCTGGGGCGACCTGAAGAACGCCATCGGCAAGATCGACGTGCCCACCACCATCTTCGGCGGCTACTACGACCACCACTTCGAGGGTACCATCGAGGGCTGGAACCTGCTCAGCGATGAGACCAAAGCCAAGAGCCACATGGTGCTGGGCTCCTGGAACCACGGCTTCGGCTACACCACTGGCTGGAAGGGTGGAGACAACTACGCCTACGATGTAAATACCGACACCTTCAATTGGTTCTACAGCATCATGGTCAACGGCAAGGTGCCCGCCACCGGCGTGGACGCCTACGTGGTGGGCGATGACGAGTGGGTCCACCTGGACTCCTTCCCCCTGGAGAGCGACGGGGAACTGACCTACTATCTCACCAAGGAGCCCGCCCAGTCCGACGGCACGGCCTATCTCCTGTCTGGGGATAAGGCCTCCACGGGCGGTACCGTCTCTTATGTCTACGACCCTGCCGACCCCAAGTGGGCCGAGGGCGGCGAGTGCTTTTTGAACAGCAACGGCGGCAGCAACGCGGAGAGCAAATACAACACCAAGGACCTGCGGGGAAGCCATCCCCTCTCCCCGGCGGGTTACCGCTCCGACGTCATCAGCTTCGTCAGCGATCCTCTGGCCGAGGACACCACCCTGGCCGGAAACCTGGTGGCCAATCTCTTCGTCAGCACCGATGTGGAGGACACCGCTTTCACCTATACCATCAGCGAAGTGGACGCCGACGGCACCGCCCACAACATTAGAAACGGGCTGCTGACCCTGGCCTACCGCAACGACCGCTATGCACAGGCCGTCTACGACTATGTCCCCGGCCAGGTGGTGGAGATGGAGATCGAGTCCCTGCCTATCGTCTGGACCGTCTCCGCCGGCAACCGCATCCGCATCGACATCTCCTCCTCCGATTTCCCCGAGTTCAGCAACCACACCAATACCGTGGGCAATTGGGCCGAACAGACCGAGACCAAGATCGCCAACCAGACCATCTACATCGGCGGCGAGTACCCCAGCTCGGTCACGCTGCCCACACTCTCCCTGGGCGCGTAAGTCCCCTCCCTTTCGGGCTAAGTCCCCGGACTTTCTGTGAAGGTCCGGGGACTTTTTTCCATCCGGGGCAAACATCCCCTTTCTGCATGTACTAAGGTGAATGCAGAAGGGAGTGTGTTGCGTATGTGCGGTATTGCCGGCTTCATTTCGTTCGACAGGGACAATGGCCGCCCCCAGTGGGCGGCCATTGCCCATTCTATGGGGGAGGCGCTCAATCACAGGGGCCCCGATGACAAGGGCACCTGGCTCTGTCCCGCCGGGGCCCTGATCCACCGGCGGCTGGCCGTCATCGATCCGGACCGGGGCCGTCAGCCCATGACCCGGACCCGGGACTGCGCGGAATATACCATCGTCTACAATGGAGAGCTCTATAACACGGACGCCCTCCGCCGGGAGCTTTCGGACCAGGGCTATCGCTTCGAGACCAGCTCCGACACCGAGGTCCTCCTGACCGCCTATATGGCCTGGGGAGAGGAGGTCCCCGCCCGGCTGGAGGGCATCTACGCCTTTGTGATCTGGGACGGAGTCCGAAACCAGTTCTTCGCCTGCCGGGACCGCTTCGGTGTAAAGCCGTTCTTTTACGCCCTGGCCGACGACGGCGCGCTGGTCTTTGGCTCCGAGCTCAAGGCTCTCTTCCAGTATCCCGGCCTTACGCCCAGGGTGGACGCCGCCGGATGGTGCGAGGTACTGGGCATCGGCCCGGCCCGTACCAGCGGCTGCGGCGTATTCTCCGGGGTAAAGGAGCTGGAGCCGGCCCACTCCATGACCATCAGCCGGGGCGGCGTCCGCAAGCGCCGGTACTGGTCCCTGGAAAGCCGCCCCCATACCGACGACTATGAGGACACCGTGCTCCGGGTCCGGGAGCTGGTCACCGGCGCCATCACCCGGCAGTTGGTGTCCGACGTGCCTCTGTGCACCTTCCTCTCCGGCGGGCTGGACTCCAGTGTGATCACTGCCGTGGCGGCCCGGGACTACCAGCGCCGGGGGCTGCCCGCCCTGGAGACCTATTCCTTCGACTACACGGACAACGCCAAATACTTCACGCCCTCCTCCTTCCAGCCCGACGCCGACCAGCCCTGGGTGGAGCGGATGACGGAGGCCTTCCACACCCGGCATACCGTGCTCACCTGCCCCATACCGGACCTGTGCGCCCTGCTGGACGACGCGGTGGCGGCCAAGGACCTGCCCGGCATGGCCGACGTGGACTCTTCCCTCCTCTATTTCTGCCGCCGGGTGGCGGAGCGGCATGTGGTGGCCCTTTCAGGTGAGTGCGCCGACGAGGTGTTCGGCGGCTATCCCTGGTTCGAGCGGCCCGAAATGCTCCACGCCGACACCTTCCCCTGGTGCCGGGATCTGGACGCCCGGCGGGAGGTCTTTGATGCCGGACTGTGGAAGCGTCTGGGCGTCTCGGATTATGTAGACTACCGCTACCGGGCGTCCGTGGCCCAGACGCCCCGGCTGGAGGGGGAGGACCCGGAGAACGCCCGGCGACGGGAGGTGGCCTGGCTCAACCTCAACTGGTTCATGACCACCCTGCTGGACCGGAAGGACCGCATGTCCATGGCCTCCGGCCTGGAGGTCCGGGTCCCCTTCTGCGACCACCACCTGGTGGAATACGTCTGGAACATCCCCTGGAGCATGAAGGCCATGAACGGCCGCCGCAAACAGGTGCTACGGGACGCGGCGGAGGGGCTGCTGCCCGAGGACGTGCGCACACGGCCCAAGTCCCCCTATCCCAAGACCCACAATCCCCTCTACGAAGAGCTGGTGCGCGCCCGGCTGGCCGCCATTCTGGATGACCCGGCGGCCCCCCTTCACGCCCTGGTGAACGCCCGGGCCCTGCGGGAGGGCCTGCTCACCTCCGCCGGCGACTACGGCCGGCCCTGGTTCGGGCAGCTCATGGCCGGTCCCCAGATGCTGGCCTACCTGGTGCAGCTCAACGTCTGGATGGAGCGGTTCCATCTGACGGTCTGAGCCGTCCGCCGCCGACAGAGAAACTTTAGGTTTTCTTCACACCTTCTCAAGGGAATTTTACCTCCTTCGTAGTAGACTCTGGTTACTACGAAGGAGGTTTTCCTATGGAACCCATTCTGTCTGTCTCACACCTGGAAAAAGTCTACGGCAGCCGCGGAAACCGGACCACCGCCCTCAGCGACCTGAGCTTCGACGTTCTCCCCGGCGAGTTCGTGGGCATCATGGGGGCCTCGGGCTCCGGAAAGACCACGCTGCTCAACTGCGTCTCCACCATTGACGCCCCCACCTCCGGCTCCATCACCGTGGACGGCACGGACGTGACCGCGCTCCGGGGCGCCGCCCTGTCCCGCTTCCGGCGGGAAAGGCTGGGCTTCATCTTCCAGGACTGCAACCTGCTGGACACGCTCACGGGCTTTGAGAACATCGCCCTGTCCCTTACCATCCTGGGCACACCCGCCGGGGCCATCGACGCGCGGGTGACGGAGGCGGCCGCCCTGCTGGGGCTGGAGCGCGTCCTGGACAAGTATCCCTATCAGATGTCCGGCGGCGAACAGCAGCGGGTGGCTGCCGCCCGGGCCATCATCACCCACCCGGCCCTGGTGCTGGCCGACGAGCCCACCGGGGCCCTGGACTCCAAGGCCGCGGGGCAGCTTCTCCGGCAGCTCTCCGCCCTCAACCAGGCCGGGGGCGCCACCATCCTCATGGTCACCCATGACGCCTTCACCGCCTCTTGGTGCCGCCGCATCCTCTTCATCAAGGACGGCGGGCTCTACCGGGAGCTGCTGCGGGGAGAGCAGGACCGCCGGAGCTTCTTCAGCCGCATTCTCGAGGTCGTGAGCACACTGGGAGGTGACGGCGCCGATGTTCTCTAAGCTGGCCCTGCGCAACGTCACACGGAGCCTCAAGGACTACTCCGTCTATTTTCTCACCCTCACCTTCGGCGTGAGCATCTTCTATGTGTTCAACTCCCTGGAGAGCCAGTGGTGCATGCAGATGCTGGCGAAAAGCGCCCATTACATGGTGGAGAGCATCCTCATCTTCATGAACGTCTTTTCCGCCTTCGTCTCTGTTGTGCTCGCCTGCCTCATCCTCTACGCCAACACCTTCCTCATGAAGCGGCGCAAGCGGGAGCTGGGCACCTATTTCCTGCTGGGCCTCCCCACGGCCCGGGTCTCCCTCCTCCTCTTTCTGGAGACCCTGCTCATCGGCCTGGCCGCCCTGGTCACCGGCATCCTCCTGGGCATCCTCCTCTCCCAAGGCCTGGGTCTGCTCACCATCGCCATGTTCTCCGCCTATCCCTCCGGGGAGGCGTTCGGCCTGGTTTTGTCGGGAAAGGCCGTGGGGAAGACCGCCCTCTACTTCGGTGTCATCTTCCTGCTGGTCATGGTCTTTACCGGTCTGTCCGTCTCCCGGGCCAGGCTCATCGACCTCATGCAGAGCGGGCGCAGAAACGAGGAGATGCGGGAGCGCCCCCTGTGGCGGAGCGTGCTCACCTTTCTGGCCGGCGTCGCGCTGCTGCTCGCCGCCTATGCCATGCTGCTCCTCCGGGGACTGCTCTATATCGACCCGCTCTTTTTCCTCATGCTGGCCCTGGGCACCCTGGGGACCCTGCTGTTTTTCCGCTCGCTCTCGGGCTTTCTCCTCCGGGTGGTGAAGAGCCGGAAAAAGCTCTACTACAAAGGTCTCAATATGTTTGTGCTGCGGCAGTTCAACAGCCGCATCCACACCACCTATCTCTCCATGACGGTGATCTGTCTGCTCCTGCTGCTGGCCATCGGGATCACCGCCTGCTGCGTGGGCCTCAACAACACCATTGAGCAGAGCACCGCCTCCGCCGCCCCCTATGACCTCACCATCCAGAACTACAGCGGCGACACCGTCCGGGTGGACATCTCCGCCCGGCTCACCGAGGCCGGCTTCGACACGGACGCCCTGCTGGAGGACAGCCTGGACTTTCTCCTCTATTATAATGATCCCGTCCTCACCGGCTTTTCCGACGAGGAGGCGAACGCCGCGGTGTCCCTGCGCGACTACAACGCCCTGATGGCGATGCAGGGAAAGGCCCCCCTGGCCGCGGCCGCGCTCCCCGCGCTGAGTCGGGAGCCCGTTCTCACGGGCTACGGCGCCTTCACCGGGCTGGCCGTGGTCTCCGATGAGACAGCCGCCCGCCTCTCTCCCCGGCGCCAGGTGTTTGCCGCAAACTACCGGGGCGACAAGCAGGCCGCAGAGGACGCCCTCAACGCCGCCTATGCTTCCCCCGACTTCCACACGGAGGAGACCTCCTTCCACCTGGGCACCCGGATCGGGGTGTATATGGAAAATATGGGTTCCAAGATCCTGGTCCTCTTCATGGGGCTCTATCTGGGCATGGTCTTTCTTCTCACGGCGGCGGCGGTGCTGGCCCTCCAGCAGCTCTCCCAGGCGGCGGACAACGCCCCCCGTTACCGCATTCTGGCCCGGCTGGGCGCCCCGGAGAAGATGCGCCGCCGGTCCGTATTCACCCAGGTGTTCCTGGCCTTCTTCCTCCCCCTGGCCCTGGCGGTGGTCCATGCCGCGGTGGGTATGACGGCGGCCAACGCGGTCATTGCCCAGGTGGGCCGGGTGGACTCGGCGGCCAGCTCCGCCGTCACGGCCTGCTTCATCCTGGTCATCTATGGGGCCTACTTCCTGGCCACCTACTGCGGCAGCAGACGTATTCTGAAGGAAAACAGATAGTAGAAAAGAAGCCCGGCGGAGATGGTTGTCTCCGCCGGGCTCTTTTCCACCGCTTTTGATAAATTTGATAAAAAGGACTTCCCTGCCCACACTTACAGCCCAGCAAAGAAGTCCTCAAAATTCGTTTTATACAATGTTCGCAGCGCCGCCAATACGCTGATGCGTATGCTGTATTTCCCCTGTTCCATTTGAGATAGCATTTCTCGGCTCACCGCAAGCCCCATTGTTTGGAGCTTTGCAGCCACCTCTTCCTGCGTATATCCAGCTTTCAGGCGAAGGCGTTTCAGATTGCCGCCAATCGAAACATCCTGTTTCAGCTTGTGTGACATGACGCTCTCCCACTGATTGGAATTCATACATTTCGCTCTTGATATTACACTAAAATTCCGCTATTATTGGAATGTATACATTCCATCGCAAAGAAAGGGTGTATAAAATGTATAAACGCCTAGACTGGGAGTCCCTAAAATTTATCTTGCGTTTTAGATGCCTGCTCCCGGAACAGCAAGCTCTTGTCCTGTGGATGATACGAAATATTGACGCACTGGACCGGCTCATCTCCGTCAAAACCATCTCCCCCGAAGAGCTCTCAGGGATCGCAGACTCTGCCCATCGGAAAAACGACCATCTGCTGGCCCTTCTCGCCGAGTATGCGCGCTTCAAAAAACTCCGGGAAGCCGCTCCGAACCGAAAGGATGTGTAAACCCGCAAACTGGGACTTGCATTCCCTCGAAAAGTGTGGTAATATACTGATTACTGTTCGGGCGTGATTGCGCCCATTTTATGCTGACCACGCCCCTTGGGGCTTGAAAGGAACGATGCTTTCATGGCTACTGTCAAGCTGATCCTCACCATCATCCAGGTGCTGGGCGCCGTATTCCTCACCTTTGTGGTGCTGGCCCAGTCCGGTAAGAGCGCGGGCCTGTCCGGCGCGATCGCCGGCGGCGCGGATACCTTCCTGTCCAAGAACAAGGCCAAGAGCTGGGACGCAAAGCTGGCCCGCTGGACCAAGTGGGTCGCCATCGGCTTTATGATCCTGACCATGGTCCTGACGCTGATGCCCAACACTGCGGCCTGAGAGGCTTCCGGGACGCTCTCCGAACAGGAGGGCGTCCTTTTTTGTTGCGCAGGCGCCTTTTGTGTTATACTAGAATCGACTGTTATGAGATACAAAGGAGATCATCCATTTTATGAGTTTACAAGGAATCTACCAGGCCTCCTCCAAGGGCTTCGGCTTTTTCACCCCTGAGGGCGCGGAGGGCCGGGAATCGGACCTGTTTGTGCCGCCCCGCTGCGACGGCGGGGCCTGGAACGGCGACAAGGTATCCGCCGTGATCCGCCCGGACCCCAAGGACCCGGACCGGCAGACCGCCGTTGTCACCGCCGTGCTGGAGCGGCGCAACCGCACCGTCATCGGCGCGGTGGAGCGCCGTGGCCGCGAGGTCTGGGTCCAGCCCAGCAGCGACCGCCTGCCCCACGCCGTCAAGGTGGTGGGACGCACCTCCTCCATCCGCCCCGGCGACAAGATCGCCGTGTCCATGAGCAGCTTCGGCAGCGCCAAGCTGCCCCCCATGGGCACCCTCAAGGCCGCCTTCGGCCGGGACGGCACCCGCAGGGCCAGCGTGGAGGCCATCCTCTCCCAGTACGGCATCGCGCGGGACTTTCCCGCCCCCGTGCGGGCCGCCGCCGAGCTGGCGCCCTCCGCGGTGGAGCCGGCGGCCCTGGAGGGC
>NZ_JBCOAQ010000005.1:0-46869 GCF_040226735.1 Intestinimonas sp. RTP31139st1_F5_RTP31139_211217
GCTGTTAGCAGATCACTTCGCTCGATGCTTGAAGCGAAAGCTTTTTTCGGGGCTCCTTCACCGGCTTAGCCGGTGGTTTCCGTACCAAAGACCGGCAAGGCGGGCCTAGGGCCTACCTTGCCGGTCTTTTCAAATTCCACAGCCCCACCGGAACCGGCAGACCGGCCTCCGGACGACATGGCCGGCCGCGCCGCTCATATCGATTCCGGCCTCTGCCCTTTCGCTGCCCTTATGGAGCCCTCTCCACCCATCAGGGCGGTCAGCTCCTCAATGCGTTCCAGTGGAAAGGGCGGAGCCGCCAGGGGCTTCAGCGCGATGGACATCAGCTTCATGGGGTTGTCATCGGCGGCCACGCGGTTGGAGCTGAGCTTTCCACACCGGCGGCAGCGGTGGATCACCGCCCACTCCCCATTTTTCCGCACCCACACGCCCACCGGTTCCATGATCCCGCCGCAGTCCGCCGCCCGGTCCCCGGGCGCTTCGTCCACATGGAGACTTGCAAGACAGTTCGGGCAGTGATTCCGATGTCCGCTCCCCGCCCCCTCCGGGACAACCAGCCGCCCGCAAACTTTGCAGGTAAAGCTGTCGGCGCAGGGATGGTCACGGTAGTAGCCCTTGGTATATCGAATTCTTTTGTTTTCCCGGTTCAATTCAAATGCCTCCTAAAAAGCTCAGAAACACTTTTCGGGAGGTTTTGCGGAGATTTTAGTTTGCGCAAACCTCCCGGTCTGCCGCAATCTCCGAATCACACAAATGCTTCAAATTAATTCTCCTCACAATTTCATGATCGCTTCCGCCGCCTGCTCGGCGGTCATCTCAGATACATCGACTTTGACTGTGCTCAGCCCCTCATAGAGCGGAACGCGGCTGAGGCTTCGCCCGATCACATCCGGCATTCGAATTCCGCGCTCCACATCCCTCTGCAGCCGCGCCGTGAGATGCGCCGCGTCGCAGACCAGGGATACGCTCTTCACAGAGCAGTCCTTCAGATCCAGCCGCGCAAGAATACTGTCCAGGATGGACTGCTCATGCAGGACCCAGCAGAAGATGATATTCTGAAAGGCAGAGCAGCCGAGGAAATTATACAGCAGATGGCAGATGTTGTCCAGTACCATCGCCTTGGTCTCTTCCGTGATTTGAAAGGGGTGCATATCCCAGCACCAATCGCCGTCCAAGAATACGCTGTTGGGTAGCAGGACTTTCAGCCTCCTGCAGACCGTCGTCTTGCCCACCCCCATAGTGCCGCCTACAAGATAGAGGGTTTTCATGCCGTTCGCCCCGTTCCGCCAGTTTCATCTATGATACCGTATGCCGGCCGCAGAGTCAACCCAACGCCTTCCCTCCGGACAGCTCCCTCGTATATCTGTACATCAGAAATACGACCAGAAAGGCCACGGCTGCCTCGGTGATCGGCATGGCCAACCATATGGCGTTTGCACCAAGAAGCAGGGGCAGCGCATAGATCAGAAGCCCGCTCAAGACCAGGCCCCGGACTACAGACACCAGAAAGGACGCCCCCGGCTTCATCAGTGATTGAAAATAATAGGTGGAAAAAATATTAAGGGGCAGCAAGAGAACATTTGTCAAGGGGGATTTCACCCAAAAGATGAAATCCCCCCGATAAACTGGAATTTATCAATCTTTATTTATAGTAACAAAGCAAGCTCAATTTCATTCTCATCTTCATTTCCAGTTTCCCTAAAACCAAATTTATAATATAGATGCAGTGCAATGGAGTTATCTTTATTGCACGTTAAAGCTACTTTGTTAGATTGACCAAATGGTTTGGATGCAATATAATCCAGACATTTTCTTAAAGCAAGTTCTCCAAATCCCTGATGCTGATATGCAATATCAATCATCATATGCCAAATATTATACTCTGTGAGGTCATAATCATATATCACCATCACATAACCAACCATTGTATCATCATTGAATATTCCAAAAGGAATACATTGGTTATAATATACATATGCTTGCGCTAAACTCCTGATTGGATTTGAAACAAATTGCTCTTGTTCCTTAGCCAATTTTAAGTTAAACGCCTGCATAAAGTTGTTCTCGTCAATTCTCACTAATTCAATATTACTCATAATTCCTCCTGTTTGTTGTGGAGGGATTATAGCATATAATCTCCCTCCAAATTTAATGTTTCAATCGTCATAAGATGATAGTTTCTATTCATAATGAACATCTCCTTTCGGTTCAGTATATCTATATAAACACAAACGTGTAATTGTATCGCTGCAAATTCCAGTTTGTCGATTTGTCACGAGCCAAGTATACCACAACTGGGAATGACATTCACCCCTCATTTATAGGCGCTGATAGTATCCCACCATGGCCATATCCACCAGGCCGTAGATGGAGCTGATCAGCGCGCTTCCAAACGCCGCCCCCAGGTATTTGAAGTATACGATTCTTACATTTTCTTCCATAAGATTCATTTTGGCTCCACTCCCTATTAAAAAGCAAAAAGCCGGACAAGACAACAGGCATTCCAGCCTGTCACCTTATCCAGCTCGCCATTTCCAACGAATGGCTCACCCTCCGAGTGAACGAAAGGGATTATAGCAAATCCCGCATATATAGTCAAGTCCTCCGTTCATTTTGTACTTCTGCGCACAAAAACCGGCCGGACCAGCGACTCCAAAAGGCCCGTTCCACAGCATGACAGCGGCGGACGCCGCCGGGTCTGCCGAAAAAATGTCCTCTTTTCTCTATCTCTGGACGAACCACCGGTCCATAAAGTATAATGGACCTTGACGACGGCTTGTCCCGTCAAAGCGGCAGAGGCCATGGGAAAGGACGGTGCGTATCCTTGAAAGCGACGTTTCAAAAGTTTTTTGTCTCCAATCTGCTCAGTGACATCCCGTTGGAAGAGGCCATGGTAGAGGCCTCCGACAACGTGATGATCACCAACGGCAACGGGGTGATCTGCGGCATCGGCCATACCATGCTGGAAAACCTGGGCGCTGAACCGGAGGACATCCTGGGCTATCGGGTGGACGATCTGGTGGCCCGGGGCTACTACGACCGTTCGGTGATTCGAGAGTGCATCACCCTGCGCAAAAAGGTGAACGGTCTGCTGCAGGACCGTCACGGCCACTATCTCTTCTCCACCGCTAATCCCGTTTTCGGGGAGGACGGCCGTATCCGCTTTGTTGTGACCAACACCAGAGGCGGAGATGTCCTGGATCAATTCATTCAGGAGCGGCGGGAAAGCCAGAAAAAATATGAAGGGATCGCCGGCTATCTCCGGAACCGGACCAAACACTGCAGCGTCGTGGCGGCCAGTCCTGAAATGTGCCGTGTGCTGTCCATATGCAAGCGCATCGCGGACAGTGACGGCACGGTGCTGCTCACCGGCGAAAGCGGCACCGGAAAAGAAATCTGCGCCACCTACATTTATGAAAACAGCCGAAGGGCCGGCGACGCCTTTCTTCCCATCAATTGCAGTGCCATTCCCTCCGAGTTGGTGGAGGCGGAACTCTTCGGCTACGAAAAGGGCGCTTTTACCGGGGCCGACTCCAAGGGACGGATGGGGATGCTCGAGGTGGCCGACCACGGCACCGTATTTCTGGATGAGATCGGCGAGCTGCCCCTGCACGTACAGCCCAAGCTGCTGCGTTTCCTGGAGACCGGCGAGATCAAGCGGGTCGGCGGGAGCCGCTTGTCATATTCGGATGTGCGCGTCATCGCCGCGACCAATCGGGACCTGCGTCAGCTTGTGGCGCAGCACAAATTTCGGGAGGACCTCTTCTACCGCCTCAACGTGCTCCCCGTCCATATTCCCCCGCTTCGGAACCGCCGTGAGGACATTCTCCCCCTGGCCTCCTTTTTTCTCCAGCAGTTTAACCGGAAATATGAGAGGAGCCTGCGCCTCTCCCCTCAATTTCAAGAGAAGCTGCTTGCCTATCACTGGCCCGGCAACATCCGGGAACTGCGCAATCTGATCGAGCGCACGGTGATCACCGCGCCAAAGCCCGGAGAGCCCGATCAGAGCCCCGGCCCGGAGCGCAGTCAGGAGGCGTTGGGATCGGAAGAGGAGCGTATCCTCCCCCTCCGTGAGGTGGTCAGAGATTTTGAACGAACCTATATCCAAAGGGCAATCCAGACCTGCGGAGGAAATATGACGCAGGCGGCGCGCCTGCTGGGCGTGCATAGGACGCAGCTCTACCGCAAGCTGGCGGAGAAAGAATTTTGACTACCTCCCGCTGGAAATTGCCGTGATCCCCGGCTCGGATCCCTGCAGCGCGGCGCCGCCGCCCTCGAATACCTCTCTGTCGCAATAATGAGACGCAGCAAATATGCAACAGTATTTCTGTTGCATATTTGCTGCGTTTTGCTTTCTGTTTCCCGCCATATCAGGCTTTTTAAAGTTGGCATCTCCCTTGCTTGATGATAAGGGTGGATCCATTCCACTCAAAACAGAAGGGAGCGTTATGATTGTATGGAACAGTTTCATCAGCACATTCTGACCGGTGAACAGTTGGACCTCCAAGCCTTTGCCCGTGACTTTGCCGCCAAGGAGCTGGCCCCGGTCGTCAAGGAATGTGACCGGAAGGGCGAATTTCCCATGGAGGTATTCCGCAAATTCTGTGAGGTCGGCTTCAACAGCATGTTCCTGCCGGAGGCCTATGGTGGGCAGGGGCTGGGCGCCATGGACATGGTGCTGGTCTATGAAGAGTTTGCAAAGGTGGATGCCGGATTCATTTGCAGCGCCAGCACGGGAGAATTCGGCATTGAGCCCATCCTGGTGGCCGGAACCGAGGAGCAGAAAAAGTACTACATGGATTTTATCCTCCAGGGCGGCCTGGGCGCCTTTGCCCTGACGGAACCAAACGCTGGCTCGGATGCCGCCGCCACCCGCACCACGGCGGTCCGCGACGGGGACGACTATATCCTCAACGGCAGAAAATGCTTTATTACCAGCGGCCCTGTGGCCAATGTCTACAGCGTTTTTGCCACAGTAGATCCCAGCCTTGGCACCAAGGGCATCAGCTGCTTTATCGTGGAGCGGGACCGCCCCGGCGTCTCCGTGGGCAAGGATGAGGACAAGATGGGCATGCGCCTGTCGTGTACGTCCGACGTGATCTTCGAGGACGTCCGCATCCCGGCCAAAAACCTGGTGGGCGCGGAGGGCAAGGGCTTCGGTCTGGCCATGAAGTGCCTGGACCGCAGCCGCGGCGTGAACTCTTACGGCGCCCTTGGCATTGCCCAGCGGGCCCTGGACGAGGCCGTTGCCTATGCCAAGCAGCGCAAGACTTTCGGGAGACCCA
Organism: Intestinimonas sp. RTP31139st1_F5_RTP31139_211217; assembly: GCF_040226735.1. NCBI lineage: Bacteria > Bacillati > Bacillota > Clostridia > Eubacteriales > Intestinimonas > Intestinimonas sp. RTP31139st1_F5_RTP31139_211217. The sequence goes on from NZ_JBCOAQ010000005.1 coordinate 5,286, forward strand.
TCATCGGTCACCAGGGCGTACAGTTCCTGCTGGCCGACATGGAGATCGATGTCACCACCGCCCGGGCGCTGCTGTGGCAGTGCGCGCAGATGGTGGACAAAGGCGTATTCGACACAAAGCTGGGCTCCGTGACCAAGACCTTCCTGAGCGAAATGGCCATGCGGGTCACCACCAGCGCCGTACAAGTGCTGGGCGGGTATGGCTACAGCCGTGAGTATCCGGTGGAAAAGCTGATGCGGGATGCCAAGCTGTGGTCCATCTTTGAAGGCACCAATCAGATCCAGCGTATGGTCATTTCCGGCTGCCTTGCCCACTGAGGAGGGCTGTACGATGGAATACGAACACCTTCTCTATACCGTCAGCGATCAGACTGCTATCGTCACGCTGAACCGTCCCAAAGCATGGAACGCCCTGTGCGGCGCCCTCAACACGGAACTGGAATCGGCCATCCGGCGCGCCGACGGAGATCCCGCGGTGCGCGCCATCGTCCTGACCGGCGGCCCCAAGGTATTTGCAGCGGGCGCGGACGTCAAGCAGATGGCCGATGCCACGCCGATGACGGCGGCTCGGACCGCCGAACAGGGGCAGCAGATCAATGAACTCATTGAAAGTATCGGCCTGCCCGTCATCGCCGCGGTAAACGGCATGGCGCTGGGCGGCGGCTGCGAGCTGGCCATGGCCTGCGATTTCCGCGTGGCCGGGAAAAGTGCCGTATTCGGGCAGCCGGAGGTGGGACTGGGCATCCTGCCCGGCGCCGGCGGCACACAGCGCCTGGCCCTTCTGGCCGGACCGGCGGTGGCCCGGGAAATGGTGCTTTTGGGCCGCCAGCTCCGCGCCGACGAGGCGCTGACCTGCGGCCTGGTCACCAAGGTGGTGGAAAATGAAGCGACACTGGACACAGCGCTGGCCCTGGCCGCGGAGCTGTGCAAAAAGCCTGCCTATGCCCTGGCCCAGGCCAAATGCGCCATCGTCACCGGACAGAATTTCGGCGTGGGATGCGGCAAGCTTTTCGAGCGGCAGCTTTTCGCCCTCACATTCTCCAACAGCGACCAGGTGGAGGGGATGCACGCCTTTCTGGAGCGTAGAGAACCCCGCTTCCAAAATCAGCGTTGACGGTCCTGCCCATCATCTGCATTCATCAGGAGGAAACTATCCATGAAAATCATACCTTCATCCCAAGTGGGCCGTCTGATCCCCGACGGAGCCAGCGTACTGCTCACCGGCATCACCTTGGGCGGCTACGCCGAGGAGGCCTTTTTACAGATCGAGCGTTCGTTTTTGGACTGTGGCCACCCGCGGGATCTCACGCTCTACTGGCAGGCTTCGGTAGGCGATATGGCCACCAAAGGGCTGAGTCATATCTGCCACGAAGGTCTTCTCGCCAAAGGCGTGGGCGGCCATATCAACGGCTGCGGCAAGGTCATGACCGAATTTTGCCGCGACAACAAGGCCGCCATCTACAATTGGCCCCAGGGGGTCTGTGTGGCTATGCTGCACGCCATTGCGGCCAAGACTCCCGGCGTCGTCACCAAGATCGGCTTGAAAACCTTTATGGACCCCCGTTATGGGGGCGGCCGAATGAACGCGGCCGCTACAGAGGATCTCATCGACCTTGTGACCCTGCGCGGCGAAGAATGGCTGCTGTACAAGGCGCCCAAAAAGATCGACGTCACATTGATCCGCGGCACCGTGGCCGACGAGCGGGGCAATATCGCCATGACCAAGGAGGGCTACAAATTGGGCCAGTTGGCCGCGGCGGAGGCCGCCAGAGCCACCGGTGGCATCGTGATCTGCCAGGTAGAGCGCATTGTCAAATCCGGCACGCTGCATCCCCGCCTGGTGGAGGTGCCTGGCGTTCTGGTGGACTATGTATATGTGGCGCAGCCTGAATACCACTGGCAGACCGCGGCCTCTCAGTTCAATCCCGTGTTTGCCGGGGACTACAAGGTTCCGCTGGAGAGCATCCCGCCTGTGAAATTCGATATAAAAAAAGTGATGGCCCGCCGCGCGGCGATGGAGCTCCGCGAAGGTTATATCGTCAATCTTGGGATCGGCACGCCGGAGTACATCAGCGCCGTGGCCAGCGAAGAGGGCTGTTCCGCCCTGTTCACACTCAGCACGGAGGCTGGCAACATCGGCGGCGTCCCCACCGTGGGGAACGATTTCGGCTGCTGCTGGAACGGCGAGGCCATGATAGAAACGGCCGGTATCTTTGACATGTATGACGGCGGCAGCCTGGATGCCGGCTGCCTGGGCTTTCTGGAAGTGGGGCCCAACGGAGATCTGAACTCCAGCAAGAAGGAGGGGCTTGGCATCGGCGTCGGCGGCTTTATGAACATCGCCGGCGGGGCAAAGCACGTGGTGTTCATCAGCTCCTTCACCGCCGGAAAGCCGGAATATCAGCTTGGAAATGGAGAACTGCACATCATCCGGGACGGCACAAAGAAAAAGTTCATTCGTCAGATCGCCCAGATCTCTTTCAGTGCAGAGGTCGCACTGGATCAGGGCAAGGACATCACCTATGTCACCGAACGGGTGGTCTTCAAACTCACGCCTCAGGGGCTGATGCTGACGGAAATCGCGCCGGGCATCGATCTTCAGCGCGACATCCTGGACCAGATGGAGTTCACCCCACTTCTAAGCGATGAGATCAAACCGATGCCTGCCGAGATCTTTTTTGAGACCTGGGGTGGGCTCAAGGCGCACATGACAAAGGAGTAAACGGGCATGCCGATTGAATTCAAACCGTTCGACAGCTTCCATGTGGGAGACACGGCCTCCCAGTCAAAAACGATAACAGAGGCGGACGTCGTCCTATTTTCCGGGCTGACCGGCGATTTTAACCCCATCCACTTGGATGCGGAGTACGCCAAAAAGTCCTTCTTCGGCACCAGACTGGTCCAGGGGATGTTTGTGGCAAGCCTGATCGGAGCTGTGGCCGCTCCCTTGTGCGGCAGCGCCTCCATCAATATGGGGCAGAGCTTTACCTTCCCTGCTCCAGCCCGGCTCGGCGATACCCTGACCGCCACCATCGAGGTGATGGAGAAGGTGGAAGAAAAGCATGATCTGATCCTGAAGCTTACCGTCACCCGCCAGGACGGCGTGGTGGTCCTGGACGGCACCAATACCGTAAAAATCATGGATAAGAAGAAAAAGTCTTGATATCCCCATCTTGCGGGAACTGAGGAGGGCTCGTCTTATATGGAAATCATAAGCTTAGTGTGCATTCTGATCGCACTTGCCGCCATGATGTATTTTGGCTACCGCGGCACGCCGATCATCCTGGTCGCCCCTCTATGCGGCATCTTCGTCTGCCTGACTAGCGGTCTTGACCTGGCCATGGGCATGGGGACCACCTACCTCAACGGCCTCGGGAACTGGGTCGGCAGCTATTTCTTCACCCTGTTCACCGGCGCCATTTTCGGCTGTGTCATGACGGACAGCGGCGCCGCCCGGTCCATCGGCCTGAAACTCAGCAGTCTAGCTACAAAGTTCAAAGGACATGAGAAGATCGCCGCCATCTGGTGCATCCCCATCCTGTCTTTTGTGCTCAGTTATGGCGGGATCAGCGTTTTTGTCGCGTTCTTCACGGTGATCGCCATCGCCAAGGAGCTTTTTGAAAAAATGGACATTCCCTGGCGTCTCTATGGGGTCGGCTCTCTGGGCGTCTCTGCGCTGGCGCTGACCATGGCTCCCGGTTCCCCCTCTGTCAACAACAACATTGCCAGCAACTACCTGAGCACCACCGCCATGGCCGCCCCCGGCCTCTCCCTCCTGGCCATGCTCATCGCCATCCTCTTGGGCCATCTCTATTTCTCTTGGGAGCTGCGCAACGTGCGCCGCGATGACGAGCATTTTTTGCCCACGGGCACCCAAATCGCCCAAGTGGACCTTCTTAGCGAGGCGGGCGCCTCAGATAACTTTAAGGAAATGAATATTTTCCTGGCGCTGGCCCCCTCCATCCTCCTCATCATCCTTCTCAACCTGGTGGGTCTGCCCGTCTATATCGCTTCTTTCGTCGCCATCCTCGCGGCTTACATCCTCTTCTGGAACCGTCTGCACGCCAAAGTGGCCACGGCCCAGCGCGGCGCCGTCCAGGCCATCACCTCCGCCTGCACCGTAGCCCTGGTCGTGGGGTTCGGATCCGTGGTGGCCTCTACATCGGGCTACCAGGTCATCCTCGACGCCCTGGCCATGATCCCCGACAGCCTGGGCTATTTCCAAGTCATCATCGCGGTCAATTTGGCCGCCGGAGTAACCGGCTCCTCCAGCGGCGGACTGAGTATCGCGCTGGATTCCCTGAGCGACCGTTTCCTCAACGTCCTGAATCTGAACCCGGAAGCGGTCCACCGAATCGCCTGTATTAGCTCCGGCGGCCTGGATTCGCTGCCCTGTAACGGCACGGTGCTCAACGAGCTGGCTATGGCCAAGCTCCCTCCCAGGGTGGGTTATCGGCCTATGTTTGTCCTCACCGTTATTACTCCCATTTTGACGTCCTGCCTCATCGGCCTCGTCGCCACCTTTATCGGGGGCCTGTAAGGCCCCGGCCCAGTCCTTTCCCGCCGGGAAGTGGGATATCCCCTGCTCCGGAAAAAACAGCGGCGCCCGACGGGCGCCGCTGTTTTTGTTGCGTATGTATGCGATTGTCCGAATCAGCCCTGGGAGATGGCTCCGGTGGGGCAGGTATCGGCGCAGGAACCGCAATCGATGCAAGTGTTGGCGTCGATGACGTACTGAGAATCGCCCTGGGAAATGGCACCCATGGGGCAGGCATCAGCACAGGAACCGCAGCTGACACAAGCGTCACTAATCACATAGGCCATTGGAAACACCTCCAAATTCAATGTATACCTATTCTAACACAGTTTTTTAAAATTGCAATGCCCATTCTGCAAAATTCCCGTCCTATTTTTTCTTTGATGTGGGTATATTTCCCCTGAGTGGATAAAATAGCATGACGTGGAAAGCGAGGTGAGCATTCATGCGAGACGATAGGCGGCGCTTTGACGCCGAGATCGCCGGGGCTCTGGCCCCGGAACTGGAGGGAGCGGCCCACAGCCGTGCCCACACGCGGCGGATCCCTCCGCCGCAGCAAACCACCAAGGACGGAGGCGATTCCCCATCAGCGAAAACCAATTTACCCAGCGCGCCCAAGCGGCCCTGAGACTGGCCCACGAGTCCGCGGCTCAGCTTGGGCACGGCTATGTGGGCTCTGAACACCTCCTGCTGGGCATGCTGCTGGAGGGACAGGGCGTGGCCTGCCGCGTGCTCCGGGACGCCGGCCTGGACGTAGGCACTGCGCGGGAATCCATCATTCGCCTGGTCGGCTCCGGCGCGCCGGCGTCCATGCCGTCCCAAGGGCTGACTCCCCGCTGCCGCCGGGTGGTGGAGCTGGCCGCCGCCGAGGCCTCCCGCATGGGGAGCCGCCGGGTGGGCACGGAACACCTCCTGTTAGGCATGCTCAGGGAGGGGGACGGAGTAGCCATCCGGGTCCTGACTGGAAGCGGTGCAGAGCTCAACCGGCTTTACACAGATACCCTGAACGCCTTGGGCGGCGGTCCGCTTCCCCCTCCCCGGAGTGCAGGAGCGGGCCGTACCAGACCGGAACGGGACTATATGGAACGTGGAGAGACAAAATTGCTGGATCAATTTTCAAAAGATTTGACCCGCCAGGCCGCTACGGGGGCGCTGGACCCGGTCATCGGGCGAGACCCGGAAATCCGCCGGGTCATCCAAATTTTATCCCGACGACAGAAAAACAACCCGGCCCTCATCGGCGAACCCGGCGTCGGCAAGACCGCCGTGGCGGAAGGGCTCGCCAGGCGCATTGTCTCCGGCGAGGTGCCGGACGACCTGCGTGGCAAACGGCTCATCGCCCTGGATCTCTCCGCCATGGTGGCGGGCACCAAGTACCGGGGAGAATTTGAGGAGCGGGTGAAAAACGTCCTCGCCGAGGTACGCAAGGCCGGGGACGTGATCCTCTTTCTGGATGAGCTGCATACCATTGTGGGCGCGGGCAGCGCCGAGGGCGCCATCGACGCCGCCAACATCATCAAGCCCGCCCTGGGCCGCGGTGACATTCAGGTGGTGGGCGCCACCACGCTGGACGAATACCGGAAATATATCGAAAAGGACGCCGCCCTGGAACGCCGCTTCCAGCAGGTCATGGTCAAGGAACCGGACCGCCCCACAGCGCTTGCGATCCTCCGGGGCCTGCGGGACCGATATGAGGCCCACCATCGCCTGAGCATTGCGGACGAGGCCCTGGAGGCTGCCGTCACACTCTCCTGCCGCTATCTGACGGACCGTTTCCTTCCGGATAAGGCCATCGACCTCATCGACGAAGCCGCCTCGCGGGTGCGCATGTGCCAGTTGGACACTCCCCCCGCCCTCCGCAGCCTGGAGGAGAAGGCCAACCGGGCGGCCCTGGAAAAGGAGGAGGCCATTCGGGGCCAGGACTTTGAAAAGGCCGCCATGCTGCGGGACGCGGAGCGGGACTTCCGGCTGGAGCTCTCGGCCCAGCGCCGGAGCTGGCACTTGGGTCACGCCGCACGCGCCGTGACTGCGGAGGATGTGGCCGCCGTGGTCTCCGACTGTACCGGCATCCCGGTGACCACGCTGACCCAGGCGGAATCCGACCGGCTTCTGCTGTTGGAGCAGGAGCTCCATCGGCGCCTTGTGGGGCAGGACGAGGCCGTTGGCGCGGTGGCACGCGCCGTTCGCCGGGGCCGCGTGGGGCTGAAGGACCCGGGGCGTCCGACCGGAGCCTTCCTGTTTCTGGGCCCCACCGGCGTAGGCAAGACAGAGCTCTGCAAGGCTCTGGCCGCCGCACTCTTCGGCACGGAGGAGGCCCTGCTGCGCTTTGATATGTCCGAATATATGGAGCAGCACACCGTCTCCCGGCTCATCGGCTCTCCCCCCGGCTATGTGGGCCACGAGGAGGGGGGACAACTGACGGAAAAGGTGCGCCGCCGCCCTTACTCCGTCGTTCTCTTTGATGAGATCGAGAAGGCCCACCAGGACGTATGGGGCATCCTCCTGCAAATCATGGAGGACGGCGTCCTCACCGATGCGCAGGGCCGCCGGGTGGACTTCCGCAACACTGTAGTGGTCATGACCTCCAACGTGGGCGCCAAGCGCATCACCTCCCAAGGAAGCCGTTTGGGATTTTCCGCCCGGGCCTCTTCCCAAGGGGAGACCCGCCCGGTCGAAGAGCTCCGCGCCGCCGTTCTGGATGACCTCAAGACAGTCTTTCGCCCCGAGTTTTTGAATCGCGTGGACGACACCATCGTATTCCGCCAGCTCACCCGTCCAGAAATTCGGGAGATCGCCCAACGGATGCTCGCTGCCGTGGGGGAGCGGATGGAGCGGCTGGGGATCTCGCTGGAGATCAGCCCGCCCGCCCTGGACCTTCTGGCCGAGCTGGGCTTCGACCCCTCGTACGGTGCCCGCCCCCTGCGCCGGACCATCCGTTCCCAGGTAGAAGACCCTGCCGCCGAGCTGCTGCTCACCGGCGCGCTGCGCGCCGGCGACCGCGCCGTGGTGGAGGCCGAAGAAAAAGATTTAAAAATAATTCCGCTCCCCGGGGAACAAATTTCCGCTGTCGCCGTCCAAGAAGAGTGTACCCCATCTTTATTCGAACTAGAGGAGAATCAACACCCATGAAACGAATTGCAACACTGTCCCTTGCCTCCCTGATGCTTATCGCCGCCCTGGCGGGCTGCTCCGGCCAGAAGCCGCAGGAGAGCGATGCCCCCGCCAAGACCCCCGAAGCGTATACCGAGGCCTATCAGAGCGCCATCGAGGCCGCCCGGGACCAAGAGATGAATGAGGCTGTGCCTGTCATCACCTCCTCCAGCAATTCCATGGCGGACATGATCCTGCCCATGCTAGGCATCACGGACGATAATACCACTGCCTATGCGGTGGCCGTCTCCCCCATGAACATAAAAGCCTATGGCATCGCCGCCATCCTGCCCGCCGAGGGGAAGAGCGACGAGGTTCTGGAGGGCGTGCAGGGCTTTGTGGACCAGCAGAAGCAGAACTTTGAGCAGTATCTTGCGGACCAATACGACATCGCCAACGCCGCCAAGGTGGAGACCCTGGAGGACGGCACCATTCTCCTTGTGATGAGCGAGGGTCAGGACGCCATTTTTGACTCCATCAAAGATGCCCTGAGCCAGTGATCATCCCTTCCGCAGAAACACGGGCGGCCGGACCAATGGTCCGGCCGCCCGTGTTTCTTTCCGGTGCTATACGGCCTGGCATGCATGATACCAGTCCAGCGCGCGCTGCTCCAGCGCACCATAGGCCTCCTGTTCGCCGCTGTGGGCCCACAGATAATCCCGGACCGCCAAGTGCCGGATAATGTCCCGCCGGTTCCCCCTCTCAAATATATGGATCTCCAGCAGATTCCGGCCCAGAATCGCTGCGATCCTCTCCCGTTCTTTCTCATAGACCGCCCTCCACTCGGGGCGATATGCCACTACCTCCACGTACTGTGCCACGGCGTTCCCCTCCCTTTGCCATTTCCTGTGATTTTACCACAGCTCCGTGCCAGCCGCAAGCACCGGCACCCGCCTTTATTTTCCTCGCCGGTCGGGATTGTAAAGGATGGTAAAAACTCGTATAATGGCCTTACCAGACAAAAGGGAGGCACCTGCATGAAGGGACGTTCCAGCGGTATTCTACTTCCGATCTTCTCTCTCCCCGGCGCTTACGGCATCGGCTCATTGGGTGGGGAAGCCCGGCGTTTCATCGACTTTCTCGCCGACGCCCATCAGCACGTGTGGCAGATTCTTCCCCTTGTTCCCACGGGGAGCGGCGATTCCCCCTATATGTCGCCCTCCGCCTTTGCCGGAAACCCTTGGTTTCTGGATCTGGAGGACCTTGCGGCGCTGGGGCTGCTTACCCGGGAGGAGCTCTCCGCCGCTCGCTGCCCCGATCCGGACCACGTGGACTACGCATGGCTCCACGCCACCCGCCTGCCCCTTCTCCGCCGGGCTTGGACCCGCGACAGCGACAGAGCGTCCCGCACCGCTTTCCTGGAGTCCCAATCGGACTGGCTCCCTGACCACGCCCTCTTCTGCGCGCTCCATGACCATCTCGGCCAGCCTCTGGATCAGTGGCCGGATGTAATCCGGCGCAGAGAGCCCGACGCGCTGAACCGCTGCCGCCGAGACCTGGCCGATGAGATCGACTTTCAAATCTTCCTTCAGTACCACTTTTTCCGGCAGTGGCGCTCCCTCAAGGCCTATGCCAACGACAGGGATATCTCTATCCTGGGGGATCTGCCCATCTACGTCTCTGCCGACTCCGCCCAAGTGTGGGCCCGCCCCGAGCTCTTCCAGCTGGACGAAGACTTTCTGCCCTCCGCGGTTGCGGGCGTACCGCCGGACGCCTTTTCCGAGGTGGGGCAGCACTGGGGAAATCCCCTCTATGACTGGGCCGGACATCGGGAGGCGCTCTTTCTGTGGTGGGGGGAGCGGATGAAAAACGCCGCGCTCCTTTATGATATGGTCCGCATTGATCACTTCCGCGGTTTCCACACCTATTGGTCCATCCCCGCCGGAGCGGAACATGCTTTGGAGGGCCACTGGGAACCAGGCCCCGGGCAGGCCCTGCTGAACTATCTCTCCGCCGAAGTCCCAAAGCTGGAGCTCATCGCCGAGGACCTGGGCGATCTGGATGAAAGCACCCGGGAATTTATCACCCGCTCCGGCCTCCCGGGCATGAAGATCCTGGTCTACGCCTTTGACCCTGTGGGCGAGAGCGCCTACCTCCCCCACAACTGCCCCCGGGACGCCGTGATCTACACCGGCACCCACGATACCCCCACCTTTGTCCAGTGGCTCTTTGATGAGGCGGCTCCGGCGGAACGTGAGTTCGCCTCCCGCTACCTGCGGCTTCGGGCCGACGAGGGCTTCGGCTGGGGGGCCCTCTGCGGCGCGTGGATGTCCCCCTGCCGTCTGGCGGTGGCGCCGCTTCAGGACGTGCTGGGGCTGGGCGCCGACGCCCGAATCAACGCCCCCGGTACCATGGGACCGAAAAACTGGTCTTGGCGTGTCCGTTCAGCGGCTCTCAACTCCGACGTCTCCAGCCGCCTGCGCGAAATCACCCGCACTTACCGGAGGGGCTGATCCGTCATGCGACCGTTTCAACGTCTGAGCCGCCTGGAGTATTTCCAGGCGGCTCAGACGTTTTCTATTTCTCTGTCCCTTCACCGCCCTCGGCGGATCTGTCACACCGACTCTCCCGTCATATGGCAGCTCCCCTGAAAGGCGGCGGCCGTGAATACCGCCCGGTATTGGCCCGGTTCCAGCTCCACACTGTCGCTCTCCGTTTCGAATGTCCGGCTCTCATAGGCCCAGCCGAAGCCGCTCCGCCTCCGTATGCCCAAAGTCAGAGAGCCGGAGATATGCTCCACCTCAATCCGCACGGCAGTGGGCGCCTCCACGGAAAAGTCGTAGCTGAGCTCTCCCGCATAGAACCCCCTGTCTTTATCCGGATACTCCGGACAGACCATGCGGAGTTCCCGGGGCAGGTCCACGACAAAGTCCGTCCCCTGCTCTGCCGTCACATCTCCAGTGCCGAGCTCCACTTCCAGCGTGTCAACTTCCCCCGGCTCCGAGGAGGATACGTCCCGCCTTTCTTCCGCACTCTCCGCTCCCCGCCGCCCCTTCTCATTCCAGCTGCGGATACCGAATGGCGTCATGGAGACGATGTGTCCGGCGGCCTCTATCTCCAGCCAACTCTCCCCGCCCATGCGCCATCCCGCAAAGGACATGGTGGCTCCCGCCAGAAGAAGCAAGATCCCCAGTCCCGCGACGGCTCTCCCCAGCCTCCTCATGCCCGTGCCTCCCCTCTCCGCAGGACACGCTCCAGCAGCCAGGCCGCGCCCCGCAGCGCCGCTCCCACCAGAAATACCACGCCGCCCAACAGCAGGAGTCCGATGCCTGCCGTCAGCATTCCGCCCCCTACAAAGTACATGGTGGTGGCGATCCCATGTCCCAGCAGAGCCGCAAATCCGGCCCAAACCGCCACCGCACCCATCGCAATACAGCCCACTCCTGCGGCGCCTGCGCCCACCGCAGCGCACAGCACCACCAGCCCCAACGCAACCGTCAGGGCCGTCAATCCCACCGCCAGAGAAATGGCGATGGGCGCTGCGCAGACCGCCAGGATCACGCCCCAGAGCGCTCCGGCACTGCTTTTCCGTCCCCCAGAACCAGCATCCGGGCATTCCAGCGCCTTCTCTATCCGCCCTTCCGTGATGCGCCGCACCAGCTCTTCCGGTGTTCCCAGCTCCCGGATGATCTCCGCCTCTCTCTGAGGGCCGGCCTCCTCAAAATACGCCCCATAGTAACCCATCATCCGTTCCAGCTCCGGCATCGTCATCCGATGTGACAGACGCAGGCGCAGCTCTTTGAGATAGTCCTCTCTCGTCATGACGTTTCTTGTCCTTTCCGCCGCCTTTTCAGCAATTCCGCGTCCTTCCGCACGTGTCGGACGCGGTGCTGTCCCTTTGACATTGCCATTTTACCAGCCACGCCTTAATTTCCACTGTCAGAAATCATTAAAATTTTCTAAAAGGACGCTCTTCCTTTCATGCGCAAGGCCACATAGCCACCAGAAATATCATGGAATTTCACTAGGATTTTCTGTATTTTGTTTACAGGTTTAGGGTTGTAAAAACGGCCAAATTGTTATATTATGTAGGGCACGAATAAAATGAACCACCGGAATTTCCAAACCCTATCCGGCGCATATGAGGTGAACCTATGAGCCTTCGCATTGGCATCGACATCGGCTCCACCACTGTAAAGGTTGTGGTGCTGGATGAGCAGAACCAGCTTCTTTTCCGCTCTTACGAGCGGCATTACTCCAAGGCCCGGGAACGGGCCTGCGAGACCCTCCATACCATTCAGGATCAATTGACGGGCAAGGACGTGCGCCTGGTCATCACCGGGTCCGCCGGACTGGGCGTGGCCAAGGCCGCCGGCATCGACTTTGTGCAGGAGGTCTACGCCACTGCGGCCGCCGTCAACACCTACATACCGGGCACCGACGCCGTCATCGAGCTGGGTGGCGAAGACGCCAAGATCATCTTTTTCGGCGGTGCGCTGGAGGAGCGTATGAACGGCTCCTGCGCCGGCGGCACCGGCGCTTTCATCGACCAGATGGCCACCCTGATGAACGTCTCCATCGACGAGCTGGACCGCCTCTCTCTCAAGCACGAGAAAATCTACCCCATCGCCTCCCGCTGCGGCGTATTCGCCAAAAGCGACATTCAGCCCATCCTCAACCAGGGCGGGCGGAAGGAGGACGTGGCCGCCTCTATCTTTCAGGCCGTGGTGGACCAGACCGTGGCCGGGCTCACCCAGGGCCGGGAGCTCAAGGGAAAGATCGTCTTTCTGGGCGGTCCCCTCCACTTCCTCTACGGTCTGCGGGAGCGGTTCGTGGAGACCCTGCATCTGGACGGCGAGCATGCCGTCTTCCCGGAGGACGGCGACTGCTTCGCCGCCATGGGCGCGGCCCTGTGCTCCTCCGACTACCCCGAGCGCCCCTTTGACGAGGCGCTGACACTTCTGGAAGAGAGTGTGGACAACGTGGGGCTGGTAGACACCATGCCCCCCCTCTTTACCAGTCAGGCGGAGTACGACGCCTTCCTGGCCCGGCACAATGCCAACCATCCCCCCGAGGTGGACGCCGCCGCCTACAGCGGGGACGCCTGGCTGGGCATCGACGCCGGCTCCACCACCACCAAGATGGCCCTCATCTCCCCAGACGGCGGACTGCTCTACACCTATTATCACTCCAATCAGGGCAACCCTGTGGCCATCGTGCTGGAGCAGCTCAGGGCCATCTACCGCCTCTGCGGAACGCGCATTCGGATCAAGGGCGCGGCCGTCACCGGCTATGGCGAGGATCTCATCAAAAACGCCTTCGGCTGTGACCTAGGGCTGGTGGAGACGGTGGCGCACTACAACGCCGCCGCCCATTTCAATCCGGACGTCGACTTCATCATCGACATTGGCGGCCAGGACATGAAGTGCTTCAAGATCCGCAATCGGGCCGTGGACTCCATCATGCTCAATGAGGCCTGCTCCTCCGGATGCGGCTCTTTTATCGAGACCTTCGCCAAGGCTCTGGGGTACGACATCGCCGATTTCGCCAAGCTGGGGCTCTTCGCGCCCCATCCGGTGAATCTGGGCTCCCGCTGCACCGTGTTTATGAACTCTTCGGTCAAGCAGGCCCAGAAGGACGGGGCCAGCGTGGAGGATATCTCGGCCGGTCTCTCCATCTCCATCGTGAAAAACGCCGTCTACAAGGTCATTCGGGCCGCCTCTGCCGACGACCTGGGCCGGCACATCGTGGTCCAGGGGGGCACCTTCCTCAACGACGCCGTACTGCGCGCTTTTGAGCAGGAGCTGGGCCGAAACGTGACGCGCCCCACCATCGCCGGACTGATGGGCGCTTTCGGCGCCGCTCTGGCCGCCCGGGATCTCCACCTGGAGCGGAGCGCCCTGCTCAGCGAGCAGGCGCTGGCGTCCTTCACCCATACCGCCAGACCCGTCACCTGCAACCTGTGCACCAACCACTGCTCCCTCACGGTCAACTCCTTCGACGGCGGCCGCCGCTTCATCTCCGGCAACCGCTGCTCCCGCCCCCTTGGGCAGGAGAGGGTGGAGCAGCCCGACCTGATGCACTATAAATATAAAAAGCTCCGCGCTATGGAGGGCACCGGGACCGGGGACGGCTCCCGGGGACGGATCGGGATTCCCTTCGGGCTCAACATGTATGAGAACCTCCCCTTCTGGTATGAGTTCTTCACCCGCCTTAACTTCAATGTGGTCCTCTCTCCCGAGTCCTCCCGAAAGCTGTACCTCAAGGGGCAGCACACCATCCCCTCCGACACGGTTTGCTACCCCGCCAAGCTCCTCCACGGCCATGTGGAGGCCCTGGTAGAAGCCGGGGTGGACGCCATCTGGTATCCCTGCATGTCCTACAACAATGACGAGGGCATCGGCGACAACCATTTCAACTGTCCGGTGGTGGCCTACTATCCCGAGCTTCTGGCCGCCAATGTCCCCGCCCTGAAAGAGACCCGTTTTCTGGACCCCTATGTGGGCCTGTGGCGGCACAAGGACTTTAAGAAGCGCGCAGTGCGGATGATGCAGGAGGAGTTCGGCATCCCCAGGCAAGAGACGGAGCGGGCCGTGGCCGCCGCTTACAGCGCCTATGACGCCTATGTTCAGGATGTGCGCCAGACGGGCATGGCGTACATCGAGTACGCCCGGGCACATGAGAAGAACATCGTGGTGCTCTGCGGCCGCCCCTATCACATCGATCCGGAGATCAACCACGGCATCAACGACCTCATCACCTCTTTCGGCTTTGTGGTGGTTACGGAGGACGCCCTCTCCTATCTGGAGGACTATGCCCCCCGCAAGGTGCTCAACCAGTGGACCTTCCAGAGCCGTATGTATAACGCCGCTCGGTACGTCTGCACCCAGCCGGATATGCAGGTGGTGCAGCTGGTCTCCTTCGGCTGCGGTACCGACGCCATCACCACCGATGAGATGCGCTCCATTCTGGAGGAGGGCGGAAAGCTTTACACCCAGCTCAAAATCGATGACATCAACAACCTGGGCGCGGTAAAGATCCGGATCCGCTCCCTGATGGCGGCCATGGATGCCCGAAAGGTCCGGCCCTCCGCCCAAGACGGGGCAGCCTCCTGAAAGGAGGCCGTCTGGATCGAGGCCCGGAGACAGCTCGCCCTGGACCTAGGCTGTCATGTGAATTTCCTTGACAGTCCGGGAATATCGTGACGAAGTGGCGCGACCCGCCGGAACGGTGAGCGGCTGTGGCAGATCAGCGTCAACGTGCTCCAGCCCTTCCGCGGCCGGGGCTATGCCGCCGGACTGCCTTTCCTGCTGAAGGATACGCTTCTCCGGCGGGGCATCGTCCCCTTCTACGGCACGGCGGAGAGCCATATTATCTCCCGGAATGTAGCAATTCGGGCCGGTTTTCGCCCGGCCTTCGGATATCTATACGCGCAGACGAAAGGATAAACTGTTATGGCAGAATTGGTCTACGACAAAACCGGACGCCTCCTCTTTACCAAGGAGATGAAGGAGGAGTACACCCTCCTGGTACCCCAGATGCTCCCCATGCATTTCGCCATGCTGGTGCGGGTCATCCAGACCATGGGCTACAAGGTAGAAATGCTCAACACCTCGGGAAAGAGTATCGTTGATTATGGACAGAAATACGTCCACAACGACGCCTGCTATCCCGCGATCCTGGTCATCGGCCAGTTGATCGACGCGGTGAAGAGCGGCAAGTACGACCCCCACAAGGTGGCCCTGGTCATCACCCAGACCGGCGGCGGCTGCCGGGCTTCCAATTACATCCATATGCTCAGGAAAGCCCTGGAAAAGGCCGACCTTGCCTATGTTCCCGTGATCTCGGTGAATATGTCCGGCCTGGAAAAAAACCCGGGCTTTACCCTCACCCTTCCCTTTATCCGCAAGGCCCTCTACGCCGTGTTCTACGGCGACCTCATCATGAACGTATCCAATCAGGTCCGCCCCTATGAGATCACTCCCGGCGATACTGAACGGGCCATCCAGGCGTGCATGGACTTCCTCCTGGACGATATGGGCCGCGGCAAGGGCATGAGCTACAAGTCCATGGTCACCAATTTTGACCGCATCATCGACCGCTTTCAGGCAATCCCCGTCACCGGGGAGGAAAAGGTCCGGGTGGGCGTGGTGGGAGAGATTTATGTCAAATACTCTCCGCTAGGCAACAACAATCTGGAGCAGTTTCTCCTCTCCGAAGGCGCTGAGCCCGTGGTGCCCGGCCTCACCGACTTCGTCATTTTCAAGATCTACAACCGGGACGTGGATGTGGACCTCTACGGCGGCAAGTGGATCAAGCAGAAGTTCTGTCAAATATTCGCTGGCTACATCAAAAAGTATCAGCGCGCTATGATCGACGCACTCAACCGCTCCGGACGTTTCCGGGCGCCTGGTGATTTCGACGAACTGCACCACTATATCAAGGGCTATCTGGGCGACGGCAACAAGATGGGCGAGGGCTGGCTCCTTACGGCTGAAATGCTGGAACTCATCCATACCGGTGTACCCAACATTGTCTGCACCCAGCCCTTCGGATGCCTGCCCAACCACATCGTGGGCAAGGGCATGATCCGCAAGCTCAAGGATGACTACCCCTGGAGCAATATCGTGGCCATCGACTACGACCCGGGCGCCACCAAGATCAATCAGGAAAACCGCATCAAGCTGATGCTGGCCAACGCCCGCACCCTGGCCCGCCAGCATGAGGCCCAGGCATCCGGAGGGGCGGAGGGAGCCTCCCCCGCCCGGGAGACCGCAGGGGCAGTGGGCTGAGCCGGATGGAGTCCCTGCATTTCGTCGACGCCTGTACCAGCGAGCATTTTTTCGCCATGTCCCGTATCCACGCGCTGGGCTGGCGGACCACATATCAGGATGCGGTGCCGGCGGCGTATATGGCCCGGGAAATCACGGACGATCGCTGGGTGCCTTCCTTCCGCGACAATTACGAATCTGGGCGCTGTCACGGTCTTCTCCTTTACAACGGGAACACCCCTGTGGTCTGCTGCAACTATGGCCCGGCCAGGGCGGAGGACGGCGCCTATTCCGGCTGGGGCGAAATCATTTCCTTCTACGCCCATCCGGCGGAAAAGGGGAAGGGATACGGCGGGCTGCTCATGGAGGAGGCGCTCCGCCGCCTGCGGATATCCGGCTTCTCCCGGTGCTATGTTCTGGTCCTCCGGGAGAATGAGAACGCCCGGCGGTTTTACTCTGACCACGGCTTTGCCTGGGACGGCACCCAGGTGGAGATCCCCTTTCCGCCGGACACCGTCTGTATTGATCTCAGGTATGCAAGGGAGCTGTGACACAATGAAAAAATGCGCTTGGTTGCTGACTGCCCTGTTTCTTTTGGCAGGCTGCACCAGAGAGGAGCCCGCTCGCATCTGGACGCCCTCTCCCGCATCTCCCACCCCCTCCGCAGCCGTCTCGCCGGAGCCGGAATCGGCTTGGTGGGAGGGCCTGGTGGAGGAGGACCTCCCAACCGGGCTGGCCTCCCCAGACCAGTTGGGAGCGCTGGGGGAAGAGGAGGTCCTGCTGCTGGGCCGCACCGCCGTCACCTCCCTCTATGTTCTGGGCGGTGACAGCGGCATCCTCCTGCTGCGGAATGGGCGCCTCTCCCACTTTGGCCAGCAGTTCTCGCCAAAGGACTCATTATCCCTTCCCGAGCTCTACCAATGGGATTACGACGGCGACGGCCTGGACGAGCTGGCGGTGCGCTACCTGATGGAGGCGGAGGGCGATCAGATCGTTTACGACCTGCATATTTACGACTGGTCGGACGAGACCTGTACCGATCTCCCCGTCACTAGGGATGCCTGTGCCGACAGGGCTCTGGCAGCGGTGACCAGCGACTACGATCCCGGCAGCGGTACCCTTACCCTCTCTTACGGGGACACCAGCGCGGTCTATCGCTTCCCGGAGCAGTACCGTCAGTCCCCGGGCAGGATATCCTTTGCTACCAGCTTTTTTCGGGAACAAAACGGTGTGTTTACCGTTATTCTGGGCGCCAGAGCGGAGTCCACCGGCGCGTGGTTTGCCAATGTTTTGGCGGACATCGAATATGACGGGGCGGATTTCACCCTCCGCAACCTCCGGGTGGAGCCCACCACCGTGGTGTGACCTCCGCCTTCCTGAAAGGATGGTCTAGGTTTGGACGAAAACAAGATGGGGACCATGCCGGCGCGCCGCCTCCTCCTCCATATGGCTTGGCCGATGATGCTCTCCATGTTCATCCAGGCCCTTTACAACATGGTGGACTCCATGTTTGTCTCCTGGATGAGCGGCGAGGCCTTTCAAGCGCTGGCACTGGCCTACCCTGTGCAGATGTTCATGATCGCCGTCTGCGTGGGCACCGGCGTGGGCGTCAACGCGCTTCTATCCCGCCGCCTGGGAGAGCAAGACAGAGCCGGGGCCAGCGCCGTGGCTATGAACGGTGTTTTCGTTTATCTTCTCTCCTGGCTGGTCTTTCTTCTTTTCGGCCTCTTTTTGGCCCGGCCCTTCATGGGCTTTTTCACCTGCGACCCGTTGATCACGGACTACGGCGGCATCTATCTCTCCATCATCACCTGCTGTTCTGTGGGGATCACCATGCAATTCGCCACCGAGCGCATTCTGCTGGCCAGCGGCGATCCTTTGGGACCCATGATCATCCAGGGCATCGGCGCGGTGCTCAACCTGATCCTTGACCCCCTTCTCATCTTTGGATGCGGCCCCGTTCCCCCTCTCGGCGTTGCGGGCGCGGCGCTGGCCACAGTGTCGGGACAGCTTCTGGGGATGACTGTGGGCTTTTTTCTCGTGTCCGGACGAAAGGACCTCTCCCTCTCTCCCCGGCGCTTTCGCCCCAGCGGAGACGTCATTCGGGAGATCTACCGCATCGGGCTGCCTGCCATCGTGATGCAGTCTCTGGCCACCTTTATGACCTTGGGGCTCAATAAAATCATGGCCCTCTTCTCTGAGAGCGCCGTCTTTATTCTGGGCGTTTACTTCAAGATCCAATCCTTCATCTTTATGCCGGTATTTGGGCTCAACAACGGGCTCACCCCTGTGGTGGGATATAACTACGGCGCCCGGAGCCGGGGCCGCATCGTGGCGCTGATCCGCTTTGCCCTGGAGATCGGCGCGGTCATCATGGCGGCGGGTACGCTTTTGCTGGCTCTCTTTCCCCACCGCTTTCTCCAGCTCTTCCACGCTGAGAGCAACGTCCTCGCCACCGGCGTGTCCGCGCTACGGATGATCTCCTCCGGCTTTGTCTTTGCCGGGGTCTCCGTGATCCTATGCGCCGCTTTTCAGGCCATGGGAGCGTCCATGCTGAGTCTGGCGGTCTCACTGTCCCGCCAGTTGGTCCTGATCCTGCCCGCAGCGCTGCTGCTGGGCCGTTTCTCACCACGCTTTATGTGGCTGTGCTTCCCCATTGCGGAGCTTCTCTCGTGCCTGCTGGCGCTGCTTTTCTACCGCAAGGTCTACCGCGAGAAGCTTGTGCCCATGTCGGAGAGATGAGTTTCGTTTCCTGATTGTTATAACTTTGTAGTTGTTTTCCGCGCATAGAGCGGGTATAATCTACAAATGAACCATTCTGTACGCCTGTGAACGGAAGGGAGGGCCTTCCTTTTGAGAAAGCTTTTTCTGTTGTGTGCCGCCTGCCTGCTGGTTCTGGCCGGCTGTACCAATGACCCTGAACATGGATCCTCTACCCCCGCCCCTGACGCCGGAACTGTTACCCCTGTGGATACCCCCACCGCCGCACCCTCCGCCCCGACCACCGCGCTCCCCGTGGAGTCCACACCCCTTGTCTCCCCCACGGCCGCGCCCGCCACTGACACCGCCGTTCTTCCGGAGCCCTCTCCCGATGTGAGCCAGCCGCCCCTGCCGGAGGAGACCTTCGACCCGGACGCGCTGACCCTGGATGACTTTCCAACTCAACTGATAACCAGCGGCACCGCAGTTCTGGAGGGCACCGAACCGCTCTACCTCATTGCCCAGATTCCCGACCACGACACTTGGCTCTACGGCCTCAGCGGCGGCTACGGACTCATTCTCCGGGTGGGCACCCAATGGAAAAACCTGGACCTGGGCTATCTTACCCCCCGCGCCGTCCTGCCCGCCATGGCCTACGGCGATTTCGACGGAGACCTGGAGCTGGAGCTGGCTCTGCTGGTCTACACAGACTCTGGTACCGGCGTGAGCATCTGGGATCTCCACATCATTGAATTTGAGTCCGAGATGCTCTGGACGGATTGTTGGTTTGCCCCGCCGGATTATCAGGCCATTCTGTCTCAGATCGTGACCTATACCCATGACCCGTCGGTCGGCGGGGTTACCATCGCCGCCGGGGAGAGCCGCCGGTTCCAGCCGGACCCCGCTCTGCAGCAGGACGGCCTGACGCCTGGCGCTTTCCAGACCGGCCAGTGCGGGGACGGCATCGTCAGTTTCTCTGTCTCCGGCGACGCCATCCGCGCCGATTTCGGTGTCTCCCTCTTCTATGAAAACATCGTTCCCTCCGTGGAAGCGGGCAGTGTGCAGGCCGACGTCATCTTTACCGGCTCCGCCTTCGGCCTGGCCAATTTCATGGTTGTAGCGGACGCCCCCGCATAATAGAAAGGAAGGGGCGGAACCGTCTGGTTGGGAGGACCTGCCATAAGGAAGCTAACACCCGCCGAGAAGAAGCTGCTTTTCGGCGGGTGTTTCTTTATAACGATCTCACCGACAACTCGGAGTTAGGAGAGATAAAATGGATAGACCGATCACAACGCTGTTTATGCTTATGTCTGTTGATGGAAAAATCAGTACAGGGGCAACAGATGATTTAGATGTAGACAGAGATTTCCCTAAAATTGTGGGCGTTCAAGAAGGACTGCACCAGTATTATGAGATAGAGCAGACAACCGATTTGTGGTCGCTCAATTCTGGCAGAGTACAGAAAAAGATGGGCGTCAACTCGAAGGGAATGCCGAATAAGTCGTCTGTTTCCTTTGTAATCATCGACAACAATCATTTGACCAAACAAGGTATTCGCTATTTTTGCGCCCGCTCAAAAGAATTTGTGCTGGTCACATCCAACGCAGACCATCCGGCATTTCAGGTGAATGAGGACAACCTTCATATCATCTGTCAGAGCAAGCTGTCTTTGCCTGATGCACTTGCAAAACTCAGGTCAGAATATGGCTGTGAGAGAATCACCATACAAAGCGGCGGTACATTAAACGGGCTGTTTCTTCGGGAAAAGCTGTTTGATTATATTGATATTGTTATTGCCCCCATTTTAATTGGCGGCAAGGATACATCCACACTGATTGATGGGAAATCTTTGCTATCAGAAAGTGAATTATCCCAATTGGGTGTGCTGAAATTGCAAGAATGTATGGTCTTGGAAAACTCGTATCTCAGATTGCGTTACCAGGTAATCCACTGACAACTTCCAGTTTGCTGCTCTTTCCTACGAGCACTTTCCCCGAAATTGTCATAGTGGGTTACATACTATAAACAGGGCAAGGCAGACCATTGCGGTCTGCCTTGCCCTTAACTTCTTTATGAAGCCTTACCCTTCCGCCGTTCCTTTTTTACTGTTTTCCTCTTTCCGGCAGCAGGACGCCCACCAGAATACCCAGGAGAGCCGGGATCACCCAGCCCAAGCCAATGGAGGCCAAAGGCACCGCGTCCAAGAGCGGGATCGGGACTCCCAGATCCTTTAGCGCAAAGAGGACGCTGCACACACCGGTAACCGCCACAGGGACCGAATAGGCGCAGCGATGCTCCGCCAGCCGCTTCTGAAAGAAGGAGAGCGCAATGAGCACAATGGCCACCGGGTAGATCGCCCCCAGAACTGGAACGGATATCCGAAGGATAAGGTCCAGCCCGGCATTTGCGATCGCCATGCTTACCACCGCAAACATCGCGGCCCATCCCCGATAAGAGAGTCTGGGCCAGAGCAGGGAAAAATACTCGCCGCAAGAGCTGATGAGCCCCACACAGACATTGAAGCAAGCAATGACAAAAATCGCCGCCAGCAGCAGGCTGCCGGTTTTTCCAAACAGGGCGGGAACAATATTGGTCAGCACCACCGCGCCGTTGGCGGCCCCCGGGAAAGCCCCGCCGGACAGCGCTCCCACGTGGGCCAGCATGGAATAGACGGCCAGAAGCATGGCACCGGCGATCCAGCCGGCCCGGACCGTACTCTTCACCACATCCTCTTCCCGCTCCACTCCCATGGCACGGATATTCAGGGAAATGATGATGCCGAAGACCAGGGCAGCAATGGTGTCCATGGTCTGGTAGCCGTCTAGGAAGCCTTTCGCCACGGGATTTGCGGCATAGGCCGCATCCTGGGGCGGTCCGTAGCCCTCCAGCGGATTTACAAGACAGCCTACGAAGGTGACCACGATCAGCAGGATCAGAATGGGGCACATGACCTTGCCCAGGCGATCCGTCAGCTTCTCCGGACGGAGCGCCACCCACAGGGCAGCGGCGAAAAACACCAGCGAATAGAGCAGTTGAAGCAGCCCGAGGGGGGCGTCCGGCCCCGCAAAGGGAGGGACCGCCATCTCAAAGGAGGTGCTGGCCGTTCTGGGAATGGCCAGACACGGGCCAATGGACAGATAGGCCAAAATGGTGAACACCCGTGAAAAGAGTGGATGTACCCGGTTCCCCAGCGCGGCAAGTCCCCCGGACCGTGCCACCGCCACCACGCCCAGCACCGGCAGTCCCACTGCGCTGAACGCCATTCCCAGCATGGCGGGCCAGGTGAGCGTTCCCGCCTGCGCGCCGACTCCAGGTGGGAAAATCAGGTTCCCCGCGCCAAAAAACATGGAAAAAAGGGTGAATCCAACCAGCGCCTGGCGTTTTCCACTGAGCTTTTTCATCGCGCCCCTCCGTCCGACCGAAATCTCACATCTTTAGGAATTTATTATACCGGAGTATTCTCCCATTGTAAACAGGCCGTTTCGCCTGTCCGTGAGATTCTATGAAAAAACTCTTGTGCTTTCGATCAGAAAGTAGTATATTGTCATATGTACAAGTTCCGGTTTTTACCGGTGAAAATGGAAGCGGGTGAGAATCCCGCGCGGTCCCGCCGCTGTATGCGCATCAGGCCCCTCCATTGTTGCCACTGAGAATGTTCACATTCTTGGGAAGGCGGAGGTTTCGCCGCGTAAGCCAGAAGACATGCTTGTATATCTCTTGTCTGCTTGCGTGGAAACGAGCCTGGACAGAGTTTCAGTATGGAGCCGTTTTGCTCTCATACTGGTTTTTTGCGACGAATTCGGGTCGCATAGCCGTAATGGCTATGCGACCCTTTTTATTTTTTCAGAGGTGATTCTGCATGCACCAGCCCTTCTTTGACGATCTTCGCACCCTGATGTATCCCTCCGCCCTGCTTCATACCTTCGGGGTCAACGGGAAGGTCTCCGGCAGTGTGGGGGCGGCCGGAGAGATAGGCGGCGGTGTGGTCGTCATACTCCACGGCCCAAGGGGCTGCGGCTTTCACTACCGGCACTCCGCCAGGCGCCGGCACCAGCCCTTTTACCCTCTGCTGTGCTCCGACCTCACGGAGCGCGAGATCATATGCGGTGGAGCGGACGCGCTGCGCCGCACCGTCTCGGAAGCTTGGGATCGCTACCGTCCCGCCCTCATTCTGATCGTCCCCACCCCTGTGAGCGATATCTTGAACGAGGACATCCGCGCTGTAGCGGAGGCGTCCCGCACCCAGGGGATTCGGGTGGCTGCCGTCCAGTCGGAGCTCTTCTCTCACCGGGACAAAAACTATTCCCGCACGCGGGTGCGGGAGTTGGCCCGTCAGAAAATCACCGGAGACAACCGTCTGGAACTGGAGCTTAAGGGGTGCGGCTTTACGGAGGCGCTCTGGGCCCTGGTGGAGCAAGTGATGGAGCCCCAGCCCCCCCTTCCCCGCAGCGTGAATATTGAGACGGTGGGCTGGGGGAGCGAGGGCACCCTGGTTCTGAAGGAAATCGGTTCTTTTCTGGGCCAGTGCGGCATCACCGTCCACTGCTGGATCCCCAGCGCGCCGCTGGAACTTCTGATAACGGCGCCGGCCGCCCGGCTCAACCTGGTCAAACGAGTCCGCTGGGCCCGGAGGATGAAGGAAAGGTTCGGCACCGACTATCTCCATCTCGGCGGCGCCGGACGCTATACGGGCCTGGAGGGTATCGCCCTCTTTTACCGTGATATCGGGGAAAAGCTGGGCCTTCTAGACGAGATGGAGCCCCTTATCGCCGCAGAAACGGAGAAGGCGCTGGCCCAGACCGAAACGGCCCGCCGCACACTGGCGGACTACCGCTGCGCTCTGGTGTGCCGCGGGCTACAGACCGCTCCGCTTCGCCTCAAGCTGTATGCCAGCCTGGGGCTGCCGATCAGCCACATCTGTCTGATCCTGACCCCCGAGATGCGCCGCGAGATGGCCCTGACTCCAGAGCTGGAGGCGCAGCTGATGGACCGGATTCAGGACGCCGCGGGGCTTTATGCCGGCGGCAGCCCCATCCTGCTAAATCCCGGCGAGGCGGAACTGCGTGAGGTCTTTGCCGTTGTGGACGCGGTGGTGGGCACGGGGGACGTTACCCTGGAAGGGCTGGGCGCGCCCCTGATCCCCGCTATGAGCGAGACCGTCTCCCTCTCTTTTGAGTCCTATGTCCGGAACGTATTCCGCCTCTGTGACCGGCTGTCCGCCCGCACCGCACGGGACGAACTCATTCTGAACCGGATGCCCTTTCAGACCCGCTATTACCCCCTGTATGACGGCTCTGAAAGTCTGTGGGCCAAAGAGATGTGGGAGCGCATGTGGCTCTATCGAAAGGAAGATGTGCAATGAAAACGGCGGACGGCTGCAAACTCTTTGGCGCGCATCAGGCCCTTACCGGTATCCAGGGCGGCGTGGTCCTGCTCCACTCGGTGGTGGGGTGTAATTTTGGCTCTATGGCTTTCCATGCGGCCTGTGATATGGCGGACATCCGCCAGACCTGCACGGTCATCAGCGACAGCGATGTGATCTTCGGCGGGGAGGAGTCGCTGTCCCGCGCCCTGCGTCACGCGGAGGAGCTCTGCTCCCCTGAGGTGATCTTCCTGGTGACCGGCTGCGTCAGTGATATCATTCAGGACGATGTCCATTCGGCGGCAAAGGCCTTTCAGGGGCGGGCCAGAGTGGTGACCGTGGAGGCCGCCGGCTACCGCGGCGGGTTGGAGGACGGCTATGAGGCCGCCCTGACCTCCTTGTCTGAGCTCATGTCCCCCCTCCCCACCGCGGAAATTCCCGCCATAAACCTGCTGGGGCTGGGTGCAGACGACCATCGGGCCGGCCCGGACCTGGAGGCCCTCCGGGGCCTGCTCCATGGCAAGGTCCGCCTGAACACCGTACTCTCCCGCTGCTCGCTGGAGGAGCTGCGGCGCGCCCCGTCGGCAGGGCTCAATGTGGTCCTGGGCCGGGGCGTGGGCCTGGCCCGTGAGATGGAGCGGCGGTTCGGCATTCCCTTCGAGGTGCTGGACTATCCCTACGGCCTTACCGGTGCCGAAGGGCTCTGGCATTGTCTGGAACGCCGATTCGGGCTGGATTTTTCCGAGGAGCGCGCCTCCTTCCGCCGACGGACCGCCGAGGGACTTCGCCCGGTCTACTCCTATCTTCAGGCCCTCTATGGCATGCCGGTCTCCCTGATTGGCTCCGGCGCCCGGAGCCGGGGCATGGCCCGCTTTCTTATCCGCGAACTGGGGATGGAGGTGGCCTGCCAGGCGGAGCGCGAGGCGCTGACCGATCTGGAGGACTTTTTCGACAGGGTCCGCGCCTCTGAGACCGCCGTACTGTTTGGTTCGTCTTTTGAGGCAGAGCTGGCGGAAGAGTTGGAGATCCCTCTGCTCCGCTATGACTACCCGGTTTTTGACCGGCTCTGCGTGACCTGCCGTCCCTACGTCGGCGCAGAGGGGACGCTCTGTCTGACGGAGGACCTGCTCAACGAGATCATGGGGACGTGGAATCAAAAGGGGGCGCTGTACCAGTGAAAAAGATCTGTGTCTACGGCAAGGGTGGCATCGGCAAGTCCACCACCGTGGCCAACGTGGCGGCCGCGCTGGCAGAGGAGGGTCTGAGGGTCGCCGTGGTGGGCTGCGACCCCAAGGCGGACTCCACCCGGTGCCTCATGGGCCGCCGGATCCCATCCGTACTCGACCAGCTTCGGACCGGCTCTGCCGCTCCGGTGTCCTTCACCGGATACCGGGATATTCTCTGCGTGGAGTCGGGCGGGCCGGAACCCGGCACAGGCTGCGCGGGCCGGGGCATCGTGGCCGCCCTTCGTGAGATCCAGGACAGGGGCCTGCTGGAGGACAGAGATGTCGTCCTCTACGACGTCCTTGGAGACGTGGTCTGCGGCGGCTTCAGCATGCCTCTGCGGGAAGCGATCGCCGATGACGTGTACCTGGTGACCACTTCAGACTTTATGGCCGTCTATGCCGCCAACAACATCTGCCGGGGCGTTAAAAAATATGCGGAAAGCGGCGGCGTCCGCCTCTCCGGAGTGGTCTACAATGGTCGGAGCGGACGGGATGACCCGTCGGTGGCCCTGCGTTTTGCACGCCTGGTGGGAACGGAGCTGGCGGGCGAGATTCCCATGAGTCCCCTCATCGGCAGAGCAGAGCTGGAACGGCGGACCGTTCTGGAGGCGTACCCGGACAGCCCGGTGAGCCAGAGCTTCCGCGCCTTGGCCAGCCATATGTATGCCCGCGGCGCCCGCTGCATCCCTACCCCGCTCTCCGACGAGGAGGTGGAGTCCCTGTGCCGGGGCTGACCGGTCCGGCGGCGGAGCACCCCTGTTTCAGCGGTGGGGCCCATCGCCGGTTCGGGCGCATCCACCTGCCGGTGGCCCCGCGGTGCAATCTCCAGTGCGCCTACTGCGACCGCCGCTATGACTGCCCCAACGAATCCCGCCCCGGCGTGACCTCCTCTCTCCTGACGCCGAAGGATGCCGTCCAGCGGACCGCCCTGGCCCTGGCCCGGGAGCCCCGCATCCGGGTGGCCGGGGTGGCCGGCCCCGGAGAGCCGCTGGACAACCCTGAGACCTATGAGACCTTTCGTCTGCTCCACCGCCGCTTTCCTGCACTCACCCTTTGTGTGAGCACCAACGGGCTGCTGCTGCCGGACCGTGTGGAGGCGCTGACGGACTGCGGCGTGCGCACGCTCACCATTACGATCAACGCCGTCCACCCCGGACCTGCGGCGGCGCTTTATTCCTCCGTGCGCTGGCGGGGCACCGTCCTGCCTCCCGAAGAAGGCGTTCCCCTTCTCCTGTCCAGGCAGCGCGAGGGTCTGGAACGCGCGGTCCAGGCCGGTTTCACCGTAAAGGTGAATACCGTTTTGGTCCCCGGCGTCAATCAGGATGAGATCCCCTCCATTGCGGCCCTGGCCGGAGCGGCCGGAGCCGCACTGATGAACATCACGCCCCTCATCCCCTGCGGACTTCTGGACGGGCGGGCTCCGCCCACCCCCGCCCAGCTGCACCATGCGCGCCGCCTGGCGGGCGCCCACCTCCCCCAGTTCACACACTGCCGGCAGTGCCGCGCTGACGCCTGCGGCGTACCCGGTCTGGAAGCCAAGGAGGCGCCGTCTGGATCACATCCAGTTTTGAATAGATCCCGCACCCTTTGAGGTGCAGAGGCAGCAATCGACCTAGTAAAGAGAAGGAGTATGTATATGAAAAAAACGATATCCCTGTTCCTTGTCCTGGCTCTGGCGCTCAGCTTGGCCGCCTGCGGCGGGCAGACCGCCCAGAGCCCCGCTCCCACCCCGACGGCCGTGCCGGAGTCCCCGGCGGCGGAAGCCCATTATCCCGTCACCATCACCTCCTACAATGAAAACGGAGAAACCTATACCCAGACCTTTGACCAGTGCCCCGAGCGGGTGGTGAGCATCTCCCAGGCCAATACCGAACTCCTGCTGGCCCTCGGCCTGCGGGACAAGATCATCGCCACCGCCCACCGCTTCAGTCCGGTCTATGAGCCCCTCGCGGAGGAATATAACTCCATCCCCTTCATCGCAGAAAAGGGATACCCCGCCAAGGAGGTGGTGCTGGACCAAGAACCCGACATGATCGTGGGCTGGGGCTCCCTCTTCGCGGAGGACGCCCTCGGCCCTGTCTCCGAGTGGAACGACCGCGGCGTGGGTACTTATCTGATGAATAATACCGTGTCCGGCCTTGGAAACCGCACGGTGGAATTTCTCTATGACGACATTGAAACGCTGGGGCAGATCTTTGACGTCGAAGATGCGGCGCAGGCCATGATCGACGATATGAAGACACGGATCGCCGCCATCGGCGAGAAAGTCTCCGCACTCCCCGACGAGCAGCGGGTCCGGGTTGTCACCGTTCAATACGTCTATGAAAATGAATTTCTGGGCCGCGGCGGCACCGATTTCAACCGGGCTCTTACCGAGTTGGCCGGCGGCATCCAGGTCAACGACAACGGCGAACAGAGCATGGAGGTTCTCATCGATCTGGACCCGGACGTGCTGGTGATCCTGGACCTCTCCTCCTCCCCCGCCCAGGAGAAAATCGACGCCATCAAGGCAAATCCCACCCTTCAGAACATCAAAGCCGTACAGAACGACCGGTTTGTCGTGCTGGATCATGCCGCCTTTTACTGCGGCGGACCCCGCACGGTAGAGGCCATCGAAACGCTGGCCGCAGCCTTCTATCCCGACCTCTTTTCCGCGTGAACCACCGGCTCCAGCCGGTCTTTCATAGAGATTCAAAGGAGTATGAAACATGAAAAAACTGGTATCCCTGATCCTTTCCCTGGCCCTGGTGTTCAGCCTGGCCGCCTGCGGCGGACAGACCGCCCAGAGTCCCGCCCCCACGCAGTCCCCTGCGCAGTCCGACGCTGCGGAGGGCCCCGTCACAATCGAAAACGGCGGCCGCACCCTCACTTTTGGAGAGGTCCCCCAGCGGGTGGTCTGCCTCAACATGCAGATGACCGAGATGATGCTGATGCTGGGCCTGGGCGACAAGGTAATCTACACCTGCTACACCAACGCAGAGCCCATGGTCCAGATCAAAGACGCCTTCAACGCCATTCCCCTGCTGAGCGAAAAGTACCCCTCTACGGAGGTCCTGCTGGGCGCTGAACCCGACTTGGTTCTGGGACAGCGCTTCGGCTTCACAGAAGACAAGGCCGGCACCGTGGAGACGCTGGCCGATCACGGCCTGCCCGCCTATGTCTCCGAGGGTACCCTGGCCTCTGAGGAAAAAATCGAGAACATCTATCTGGATATTGAAAATCTGGGCAAGATCTTCCGGGTGGAGGACCGCGCCGAGGCCCTCATCGGCGAGATGCAGGACAAGGTGGCCGCGGTGGCGGAAAAGACCGCCGGTGTGGAGGACAAGATCACCGTCTTTGTCATGGACTCGGTGAAGGAAAATGAGATGTACACCTGTGCCAAGTCTATGGAGACCGAGGTCATCAAGCTGGCCGGCGGCATCAATGTCTGCGAGAGCGACAGTGCCGAGCAGTGGTTCTATGTCTCCGCCGAGACCCTCATTGATAAGAATCCCGACGTCATCCTCTTTAACCAGTATGGCTCCACCCCTGTGGAAGAGAAGATCGCGGCCATCACCTCCAATCCGGCCCTGGCCAACGTGGACGCCGTGAAAAATCGCCGCTTCATGACCACCGTGCTCCAGGACGTCAACGAATCCGTCCGTGTGGCCGATACCGTGACCCGGTTCGCCCACTCCTTTTACCCCGAACTCTTTGAGCAGTATCCCGTCACTATCACCTCTTACAATCAAGAGGGGCTCCTTTACGACCAGACCTTTGACGCCTGTCCCCGCCGCGTGGTCTGCAACCAGCCCCAGGCCATTCAGCTCCTGCTGGCCCTGGGTCTCGGCGACAAGATCGTAGGCGCCTGCCGGAGCGTGGGGGACGTCAATGAGAAGTATACCGCCTCCTTTGAGGCCCTCAACTTCATCAGTGACAACGACAGTCCTTCCAAGGAGGTCGTGCTGGACCAGGACCCCGACCTCATCATCGGCTGGGGCAGTACGTTCGGTGAGAGCACCCTGGGCCCCGTCTCCGACTGGAACGACCGTGGCATTCACACCTATATCGTGGACAACAGCGCTTCCGGCGGCGACAATCCCCAGCCTCGCACCGTGGAGCGGCTCTATAACGACATTGAAAACTTCGGCAAGATTTTCGGCATCGAGGATCGGGCGCAGGCCATGATCGACGATATGAAGGCCCGCGCCGCCAAAATTGCCGAGCGGGTGGACACCCTCCCCGAGGAGGAGAAGGTGACGGTGCTCACGGTGCAGATGGTCTATGAGAATGAGTTCTTCGGCCGCACCTCCACCGACTTCACCCACGACCTTATCGAAAAGGCCGGCGGCATCTGCCTGGACGAGGCTTTCGGCAAGCAGAGCATCGAAAACCTCATCAAGCTCAATCCCGACGTCATTGTGGTTATCAACCGCACCGATTCCCCTGCTCAGGAGAAGATCGACTCCTTGAAGGCCAATCCCTCCCTGGCTTCCGTCCCTGCGGTGGCCAACGACCGCTTTGTCAGCCTGGACTATGTGGACTTCTACGGCGGGAATTACGAGACCATAGACACCATCGAGCATCTGGCCCAGGGATTCTATCCCGACCTGTTCCAGTGAGGAGGGCTGCCCTGTGAGCCGGCGTGATGACGCCTTTCCCACGCTCCGCCGCCGCTTCCCGCTGGGGCCGGTCACCGCGGCGCTGCTGGTCCTGCTCGGCCTCTCGGTGGTGGTCTCCATCACCTTCGGCCCCGTACATATTGAGTCCGGAGAGGTGGCCCGTATTCTTTCCTGCAAGTTCGCCTCTCTGTTCTCCTACAGCGTCCCCGGCTCGGAGGAGGTCCTCTCCTCCTCCCGGGCAGACATCATCTGGAACATCCGCTTCCCCCGTGTCCTGATGGCGGTGATCGTGGGCGCGGGTCTGTCCGTCTCCGGCGTGGCAATGCAGGCGGTGGTCCGCAATCCCCTGGCCAATCCCTACGTGCTGGGCATTTCCTCCGGCGCCTCCCTGGGCGCCACCATGGCCATTCTCCTGGGCGCCTTTACTGTGTTCGGCAACTATGGCGTATCGGTAGGCGCCTTCCTGGGGGCGCTGCTCACCTCCCTGTTCGTCTTTACCATCGCCTTTTCCGGGAAATCCAGGGGCAACACCATCAAGCTTCTCCTGGCCGGCATGGCCATCAACGCCATCTGCTCCGCCTTTACCAACTTTATCATCTACACGGCCAAGGACGCCGAGGGGATCCGTTCCGTCACCTTCTGGACCATGGGAGGGCTCACCTCCGCCTCCTGGAACCTGCTGGGCATTCCCGGCGTGGTGGTACTGGTGGGCGTTGCCTTCTTCCTCACGCAGTTCCGGGTCCTCAACACCCTGCTCATCGGCGACGAGTCCGCCCTCACCCTGGGCATTAATGTGACCGCCATCCGGCGGGTCTATCTGGTGGTCTCCTCCGCCCTCACCGGCGTGGTAGTGGCCGTGTCCGGCACCATCGGCTTCGTGGGGCTCATCATCCCCCATGTGGTCCGCATGGTGGTTGGCTCCGACCACCGCAGGGTGACGGTGATCTCCGCCATTGTGGGCTCCATTTTCCTGGTGTGGTGCGACGTGGTGGCCCGGATGATCCTGGGCAATACCGAGCTGCCCATCGGCATCGTCACCTCCATGATCGGCGGGCCCTTCTTTGTGTGGCTGATGCTGACGAAATCCTACGGATTTGGAGATGAATAGATGGATATACGTGCGGAACAGGTGGCCGTCCGGCTGGGCGGCAGGACCATCATTGAAAACATCGACATGGAGGTGTCCAACCGGCAGTTCGTGGGGATCGTGGGTCCCAACGGCAGCGGGAAATCCACCTTCCTCAAGACCATTTACCGCGCGCTGAAGCCCTCGGGCGGCAGCGTGTGGCTGGACGGCAGGCCCATGGATCAGGTCTCCCTGCGGGAATCGGCCAGGATGCTGGGCGTCATGACCCAGATGAGCACACTCAACTTTGACTTCCGCGTGGAGGAGGTCGTACTGATGGGGCGCACGCCCCATAAAAAACTCATGGAACAGGACGGAGCCGAGGATTACCGCCTGGCCCACGAAGCCCTGGAGAAAACCGGCATGGCAGAGTATGCCGACCGGAAATTCAACACGCTCTCCGGAGGTGAGCGCCAGCGGGTGCTGATGGCCCGCGCGCTCACCCAGCAGCCCAGGGCCATGATCCTGGATGAGCCCACCAACCACTTGGATATCCAGTACCAGCTCCAGCTTCTGCAGACCGTGCGCGCCCTGGACATCGAGATCTTCGCCGCCATGCACGATCTGAACCTGGCCCTCGCGTACTGCGACAAGATCTATGTCATGAGCCAGGGCCACATCGTGGCCAGCGGGCCTCCGGTCCAGGTCCTCACCGCCGCGCTCATCCGCCAGGTGTTCCATGTGGAGGCCCTGATCACCGATATGCCGCAGTTGGGGCGCAAAAACATTGTATTCCTGTCCGCATGAGCGGAGAATGACAGAAAAGCAGAGAAAGGAACGATTCTATGAAAACCACCTCCAGGCTCTTGGGACTGTGTCTGTCCCTGTCCATGCTCTTCGCCCTTCCGGCCTGCTCCGGAGGGCAATCCGCCTCTTCCGCTCCGTCGGAGACCACCCCCGCCCCGACCGAGTCCTCCGCCGCAGAGGAGAGTCATTATCCCGTCACGGTCACCACCTACAACCAGAACGGCGAAGAGGCGGAACAGACCTTTACCAAATGTCCCGAGCGGGTGGTGAGCATTTCGCAGGCCAACACGGAAATGCTGGTCAGCCTCGGGCTTTCCGATCTCATTGTGGCCACCGCCCACCGCACCAGTACCCCCTGGCCCGAGACCGCCGCGGAATATGAGTCCCTCAATTTCCTGGCGATGGACGACTATCCCTCCAAGGAGGTCGTGCTCTCTCTGGAGCCCGACCTCATCGTGGGCTGGGGCTCCCTCTTCGCCGACGACGCGCTGGGCGCCACCTCCGACTGGAATGCCCGCGGCATCAACACCTATCTGATGAAAAACACGGTCTCCGGTCTGGGTAAGCGGAACTTTGAATTCCTGATCCAGGATATTGAGAACTTCGGCAAAATCTTTGACATCGAGGAAAAAACAGACGCACTGGTGGCCGATATCCGCTCCCGGCTGGCCGCGGTGGAGGCGCGCACGGCCGATATTCCTGAGGATGAGCGGCCCACCGTGCTCACCGTGCAGATGCTCAAGGACAATGAGTGGTTTGCCCGGGCCGATACCGACCTCACCGCCAATATCATCGAACTGGCCGGCGGCAAGTGCCTGGACGAGGAGTACGGCTATGCCAGCATGGAGGTCCTGATCGACAAGAACCCGGACGCCATCCTGGTCATCGACCGCGAGACCAAGCCCGCCGCCGACACCATTCAGGGCCTGCTGGACAATCCCGCCCTACAGGAAGTCACCGCCATCAAGAACCAGAATTTCTATACCATCACCCATGTCTCCTTCTACTGCGGCAGCATGCAGACTATCGAGGATATCGAGGGTCTCTCCGAGATGCTCCACAAGTGACCGCCGCTGTGGTCTAGATAGAGCCGCCCCGTCCAGCCTGTGCCGGACGGGGCGGCTCTATTGTCTCTTTCTGACCTCACATGGCCTCCGCCAGGTCCACCGCCTGTCGGATGGCGTCCATCACCTTTCCGATCTTCTCCGCGTCGCCTATGATATGTACGTGCTCCATGGAGCCCGCAAGCGCCTCATAGAGTCCGCGATTGCAGATGCTGCCTACACAGACGACCACGGTATCGCAGGGGATGCGCAGCTCTGCCGGCCCGCTCTCACCCTCCGTCTCAAGGACCGCCTCCGTGTCGGTGAGCTCCCGCACCTTGGAAGAGGTATACTTTTTAACGCCCAAACGCTTCAGGTCCCGCAAGACAGGCCCTGCGCATCCGGGGTCAAAGCCGTTTCCGATCTTCTGCGCCATCTCTACAATCGAGACGCTTCGGCTGGATGTGTTCAGCAGGGCCGTAATGGTCTCGATGCTTTCCGCCCGCTCCTTCATCAGGAACTTCAGCAGCTCCGCAGACAGGCTGCCCCTGTCCGCCAGATACTGCGCCACCTCGCATCCCACGGCGCCGCCGCCGATGACGACCACATTTTTGCCGGGCATGACCTCCCGGCTCAGGACCTGTCCTGAGAGTACCACAGGGATCTTTCCCGTGCTCTTGATCGGAAGCGCGCGGGGCACAGCGCCCGCCGCGATCACCACCTCATCAAAGCCGCCTGACCTGATCTCCTCCGCCACAGCGGTATGGCTGAGCTCCACACGGATCGCCCGCTTTTTCAGCATGGCCTCATAGTAGTCGATGAGGGTCCTGAACTCGCCCTTGGATATCGGTGCGCAGGCCAGGTGGAGCTGCCCCCCGATCCGCCCGCTCTGCTCCCAGATCGTTACCTCGTGCCCCCGTTTGTCCGCCTCCAGGGCAAACTCGCAGCCCGCCGGACCGGCTCCCACCACGAGGATCTTTTTTCTGGTCCCCGGGGCCTTCGGCGTCTGATAAAGATACTCCCGTCCGGCCCGCGCATTGATGAGGCACTCCACCGGCCTGCCAAAAAATGATCGGGCCAGGCACCCCTGATTGCATCCCAGGCAGCGTCTGATCTCGTCCTGCCGCCCCTCCGCCGCCTTGCTGGGCCACTCCGGATCGGCCAGCAGTGGACGCCCCAGGCAGATCATATCCGCCCGGCCCAGCGCCAGGACCTCTTCACAGACATCCGGATCGTTGTTTCGGTTGGATGCCATGACCGGGATATGTACGGCCGCCTTCACCGCTGCGGCCAGATACGAGAAACCGGACCGCGGCAGGTCCCCGGTGATTTGCGGGACAATGGATTCGTGCCAGCCGCCGGTCACATTGATGGCGTCTACCCCCGCCTCCTCTGCTGCCTTGGCAAACCGTACCGCGTCGGAGCAGTCGGTGGCGCCCGGGATAAAAGCGTTTCCGGTGATACGGATGGTAACGGGGAAGTCCGGCCCTACAGCCTCCCTTACCCTTCTGATGACCGCAAGAGGGAACCGGCACCTGTTCTCCCAGCTCCCTCCGTATTCGTCCTCCCGAAGATTGGTGGTGGGCGAGAGGAACTGGCAGATCAGGTACCCCGCCGAGCCCAGTATCTCCACTGCGTCGAAGCCCGCCTTTTTGGCCCGCACCGCCGCCTCCGCCCACTTCTCCTCCACCTCGTGGATCTCGGCGACGGTCATGGCCCGGGGCGTCTCCCTGGTATAATTCGAAAATACGGCAGAGGGGGCCCAGGCCTCTTTCCCGGTATTCTTCTGCTTGGCGTATCGTCCGGCGTGGTAGAGCTGCACCGCAAGCTTTACATCAGGCGCAGCGCCGTGGACTGCATCGGTAAACGCTCGCCAGCCTGGGATATCGTCGTCGGCGCGCAGGCTCATCATATCCAGACTGTAGCCGTAATCGTCTATCCGGCAGCCGCCGGCAATGATCAGTCCCACTCCGCCCTTTGCCCGCTCGATGTAGAACTGCTTGATCCGCTCATTCACATGGCCATCCTTGCAGTAGGCCAACTGGATGGGGGCCTCTACGATCCGATTTTTTACCGCCATCCCGTTGATTTCAATTGGGGAAAACAACCTTTTATACTCCACTTGCTCTTTCTCCCTTCCCATCTCGTCTATTCCCACATAAAAAAACGGATAATTATAATCAATATATAACAATCCTTCCAAAGATGCAAGATAGAAAAGCGCCCTTTGTCCGGATTCATTCAAAGCGAGTCCGGCAGGACCCATGCATGGGAGCGCAGCAGGGCCCCGGACGGCCGGTACCGTCCGGGGCCCTGTCCCCTTTTCCGTTTTTATATCTGCTCCACAAACCTCAGGAATGCCGCCCGGCCCTCCGCCGTGCGCTTGTACACCCCCGCGTGTTCCAGCACCTGGGCGAACACCAGGCCGGTCTCCTTCTTCACAATGTCCAGGGCATTCTCAGCCGTGATATCATACTTGCCGCGGAACGCTTCGGCCCAGTCCGCGTGCTTGGCGGTGCGCGCATCGGCCCGGAGGTCCGCCCCTTCCGCCAGAGCCTCCGCCAGCACAGAGAGCTCCTCCTTCAGCCGGGCGGGCAGCACCGCCAGGCCCATGACCTCGATCAGGCCGATGTTCTCCTTTTTGATGTGGTGGAGCTCCGCGTGAGGGTGGTACACGCCCAGGGGGTGCTCCGGAGTAGTGATATTATTCCTCAGCACCAGGTCCAGTTCATACCGGCTTCCCCGCCGCCGGGCGATGGGCGTGATGGTATTATGGGGCTCGCCTTCCGTCTCCGCAAAGAGGAACACGGCTTCGTCGCTGTACACCCTCCAGGACTTCAAAATCCGGTCGGCCACGTCCACCAGCCGCGCAGGGTCCTCGTGGGAGAGGCGCAGCACGGACATCGGCCACTTGACGATTCCCGTCTCCACATCCTCATAGCCGCGGATGCATACCTGGGTCTCCACCGGCGCTTTCTCCATGGCGAAGGTATAGTGTCCGCCCTGGAAGTGGTCGTGGGCCAGAATCGATCCCCCCACGATGGGCAGATCGGCGTTGGAGCCCACAAAATAATGGGGGAACTGCCTCACAAAGTCCAGCAGCTTGGCAAAACAGGCCCGGTCGATCCGCATCGGCACATGCTCCCTGTTGAGGCAGATGCAGTGCTCATTGTAGTAGACATAGGGGGAGTACTGCAAGAACCAGGGACTGCCGTTGATGGTAATGGGAATCATGCGGTGGTTGCCGCGGGCGGGGTGGTTGACCCGTCCCGCATAGCCCTCATTCTCGGCGCAGAGCTGGCACCGCGGATAGGCCGAGGCCGGTAAATTCCGGGCAGCGGCGATGGCCTTGGGGTCCTTCTCCGGCTTGGAGAGATTGATGGTGATATCCAGCTCGCCGTACTCTGTCGGGGCGACCCACTTCACATCCTTTGCGATCCGATCCCTGCGGATATAGTTGGTATCCTGGCTGAACCGGTAATACCAGTCGGTGGCACGCTCCGGGCTTTCTGCGTAGAGCGCCCGGAACCGCTCAATGACCTGCGCGGGCCGGGGGGTGAGCCGTCCCATCAGCATGGTGTCGAAAAGATCCCGGTACACCACCGAGTCCTCCGGGAGCACCCCGCGGGCGTGGGCGTCATCCATCAGCTCTTCCAGCACAGCCGGAAGGTCGATCTCCCCCTCCGGGGACCCCGTGGGCTGGGTGTAGCTGTCCAGCTTCAGTGCCTCCAGGATAGCGTTTACCGCCCATATGCGCTCGCAGGGGTCCACCAGGCCGGTCCGCTGGGCATAGCATGCCAGCTTATCTACCGCCTCGTCGATCATGCCTTCTCCTCCTCATATCCGTTGGGATGGCTCCTGTGCCAGCTCCAGGCCGTAGAGAGGATGGTCTCCAGCTCGTCATATCGGGGAGCCCAGCCCAATACCGCCTTTGCCCTCTCGGAGGACGCCACCAGTTGTGCCGGGTCCCCGGCCCGCCGGGGAGAGACCTGTGCCGGGATCGGATGCCCGGTCACGGCACGCGCGGCGTCGATGACCTCCTTCACCGTAAAGCCGACACCATTGCCCAGATTGAACACATCGCTCTCTCCCCCCCGGAGCAGATGATCCAGCGCCAGGACATGCGCCTGGGCCAGGTCGGTGACGTGGATGTAATCCCGCACACAGGTGCCGTCCTTTGTGGGATAATCCTCGCCGAAAATGGACACATATTCCCGCTGCCCGTTGGGCACCTGGAGGATGATGGGCACCAGATGTGTCTCCGGGTTGTGGCCCTCGCCAATGGCCCCAGAGGGATGGGCGCCGCAGGCGTTGAAATACCGCAGAGCCACATATTTGAGCCCATGGGCGCGGGATACCCAACCCATCATGCGCTCCATGGCCAGCTTGGTCTCTCCGTAGCAGTTGGTGGGCGAAGTCGGGTCCGTCTCCAGAATGGGCACCCGTTTCGGCTCGCCGTAGGTGGCCGCAGTGGAGGAAAACACGATCTTGTCCACTCCGTGGGCCACCATGGACGATAGCAGCACCGTGGTGCCGCAGAGGTTATTGTCATAATACTTCAGGGGATCCGTCATGCTCTCCCCCACCTGGGAGGATGCGGCGAAGTGGACCACGCCCTCGATCTGCTCCTCCTCAAAAATCCGGTCCATGGCCGCCCTGTCCCGGATGTCCGCCTGATAGAAGCGGGCCCTGGGATGGACCGCCTGCCGGAAGCCGGTCTGGAGGTTGTCCGCCACCACTACGTCCCGGCCCGCGTCGATGAGCTCATACACGGTGTGAGAGCCGATGTATCCGGCTCCGCCCAATACCAAAATCGCCATAGATGACCTTCCTTTCCCACTGCTGCCGATGTTCTCCGACACCAGTATATCCGTCGGCGGTTTCTCTGGCAAGCAAATTTTTAGTAAAAATTTATCTTTGTCAAAATCGCCGGAACCGGCGCCGCGTTCCTGTCTATTTCGCCGGGACGCCCACGCTCTCCCGGCACACCAGAGAGGGCGGCACCACCACCTTGACCGGAAGGGTACGGACCGGTGGCCGCCCCGGCACCCGAGCCCGTTCCGCCAGCAGACGGACGGCAGTGCGGCTCATCTCCTCTACGTGGGTGGAGACCGAGGTGAGGGCGGGGGTCACCAGCTCGGAGAGGGGGGTGTCGTTAAAAGAGACCAGAGAGACGTCTTCCGGAATGGACAGCCCCGCCTCCTCCAGCGCCCGGATCGCCCCCATGGCCGTCTCCTCGCTGGCGGTGAGAAAGGCTGTGGGAAGCCGCCCGCCGTCGGCGAGCCAGCCCCGCAGCGCGCCGGCGGCGGAACGCGCATCCATGGGCGTCTCCACCAGGAGCTCCGGGTCCAGAAGGCCGTGCGCCTCCATCAGGGAGAGGAACCACGTCCTGCGGACCTCCGGCGCTGGTTCCTTTCGATCTCCCAGCCTCCAGGCCGGCCCGATAAATCCGATCCGGGTGTGCCCCAGGCCCAGAAGATGGTCCAGGGCCAGCCGGATGCCCAGCTCATAGTTGAGGACTACGGAGTCGAACCGGGCGTCATCCGGCGAAGAGTTGAGAAACACCACGTTTTCGCTGACGCTCCGCAGGGACTCCGCCTGGGCCGGTGTAAAACGGCCGATGGCCACCACACCGTCTGCCGCCATCCCCTCCGGCGATACAAAGCCCTCCCCTCTCGGAGTCAGGGGAAGAAACGCATATTTTTGATCCAGGCAGGCCTGCTCCACATAGCCGCGGAGGTAGAGGTAAAACGGGTCCCGGAGCTGTTGGGCCGGCGTGAGCATCTCCGCCACCGCCACCCGGAGCAGATGCTTGGGCGAGCGTCCGCGGCGGCTCTTGGTGGCGGCGTAATTCAGCCGCCCCGCCTCTTCCAGCACCCGTTTCCGCGCCTCCTCGCTCACCGCCAGCGCGGGGTCCCCCGTCAGAATGCGCGAGATCGTCGCCGGAGAGTAGCCAGTGCGCTCCGCCAGCTCCCGCAGTGTGGCCATAGTTGTTCCCCTTTCATTTTTACTAAAAATATTGTACTCTATCAGGCTCTGTTTTTCAAGTGATGGATCGTGGCGCGGAGGTGCGGTTCTTTTACACGAAACCGGATTCCTTCACGTTCAAAGGCCTGCCTGGTATCCTTTTGATTCCTTTCACATTTCATTGCTAAAATATTTATTTGCTCTATATTTTGACACGCTTTTAGCGCAAAAAGTGCAAAATTTATCGTGCCTTTCCCCGCATTCAGTGATACAATAACAGCATCCATGCAAACCATAAGGAGGATCCTGCGGATGAATTCCAAACAAGCCTGCGCCGCCCCAGATCTGCGCTATCTGCAAATGCTCTCCCGCCAGTACCCCACGGTACAAGCGGCCAGCAGCGAGATCATCAACCTCCAGACCATCCTGAACCTGCCCAAGGGCACCGAGCACTTTATTTCCGACGTTCACGGAGAATATGAGGCCTTTCTCCATATTCTCAACTCCGCCTCGGGCGTGGTGCGGGAAAAGGTGGACGCGCTCTTTGCCACCAGTGTTTCCAGGGCGGAGCGCGATCAGCTCTCCACACTCATTTACTATCCGTCGGAAAAGCTCTCCGAACTCTCCGGACAGCTCGAGGACAGGAACGAGTGGTACCGGATCACCCTTCACCGCCTTATTGACGTCTGCCGTCTGGTCACCTCCAAATATACCCGTTCCAAGGTCCGTAAGGCCATGCCCAAGGAGTATGCTTACATCATCGACGAACTGCTCAACACCAATTACGAGTTTCACGACAAGCGGGACCACTACGAAAACATCATCTCCACCATCATCGACATCGATCGGGCGGAGGACTTTATCGTGGCCGTGTGCAATCTCATCAAGCGCATGGTGGTGGACCGGCTCCACATGGTGGGCGATATGTTCGACCGCGGACCCCGGGCGGACATCATTATGGACGCCCTCATGGATTACCACACCGTGGACATCCAGTGGGGCAACCACGATGTGCTGTGGATGGGAGCCGCCACCGGTAGCCGCACACTGGTGGCCACCGTACTCTCCAACTCCATCCACTACAACAATCTGGAGGTCATCGAGACCGGTTACGGCATTTCTCTGCGGCCTCTGGCCCTTTTTGCCAATGAGATCTACAAGGATTGCGACTGCTCCTGCTTTGCCGCCAAATTCGCCGGAGACGACGCCGAGCAGTACACAGAGAAGGACAAAGCGCTGGCCGCCAGGATGCACAAGGCCATTACGGTCATTCTCTTCAAGCTGGAGGGGCAGAAGATCCTGCGCAATCCCGGCTTCGGCATGGAGGACCGGCTGCTGCTGGACAAGATCGACTATGCGCACAAATGCATCACGATTGGGGACGTCAAATATGACCTGGCCGACACCGATTTCCCCACCGTGGACCGGGAACACCCCTACGAGCTCTCTCCCGAGGAGGACGAGGTCATCGGCCAGCTCACCGAGTCCTTCCAGCGCAGCGAGAAGCTGCAAA
This sequence comes from Intestinimonas sp. RTP31139st1_F5_RTP31139_211217, assembly GCF_040226735.1. NCBI lineage: Bacteria > Bacillati > Bacillota > Clostridia > Eubacteriales > Intestinimonas > Intestinimonas sp. RTP31139st1_F5_RTP31139_211217. The sequence continues at coordinate 45,968 of NZ_JBCOAQ010000005.1, forward strand.
AACATGTCCGCTTTCTCTATTCCAAGGGCGGGCTATACAAGGTATTCAACGGGAATCTGCTGCTTCACGGCTGCATCCCCCTCACCCCTGACGGCCAGATCATGAAATTCAGCGTGGTGGGCTGCAAGGATCTTGGCGGGCGCGCGTTCCTGGACCATGCGGAAAAGGTGGCCCGACAGGGCTATTACGCCAAGCCCGGCTCCCCGGAGCGCCTTGCGGGCATGGATTTCCTGTGGTTCCTCTGGTGCGGGCGCAATTCTCCGCTCTTTGGCCGTGACCGCATGACCACCTTCGAACGGCGGCTGATCAAAGACGAGTCCTCCTGGAGCGAGCCTAAGAACGCCTATTACACCTACTATCATGATCCTGCGGTGTGCGACGCTCTCCTCGCCGAATTCGGCCTGGAGGGTCCCCACTGCCACATCATCAACGGGCATATTCCGGTCAAGTCCAAAAAGGGGGAGAGCCCGTTCAAGGCCGGGGGCAAGCTCATCGTCATTGACGGCGGCTTCTGCCGGGCCTACCAGCCCACCACCGGCATCGCGGGCTACACCCTCATCTACAACTCCAACTGCTACCGCATCGTCTCCCATCAGCCCTTTTCCGGCAAGGGAAAGGCCATCCGCGAGAATCAGGATATCGCCTCCTCCTCCATGATCTTCGAGCGGATGGAGTCCACCGTGAAGATCTCACAGACCGATATCGGCAGTGAGCTCCAGGGACAGGTGGACGACCTGAAGGCCCTCCTCCGAGCCTACAAGATGGGCGAGGTGAAGGAGGACCACAAGGGCTGAGACGCCTCCTCCCACGTTTAGGGCCTGCGCTTTCCAGCGCTGCCCGGTTTGTCGCCGGAAGCATTTCAAACGCCGCCAAGAGACAAAGAGGGGCCGCTGCCAGGGCAG
>NZ_JBCOAQ010000005.1:46879-58043 GCF_040226735.1 Intestinimonas sp. RTP31139st1_F5_RTP31139_211217
GCCCGCGGCCCCTCTTTGTCTATCGAACCCTTGCAGGCTGTGCGAAGATGGCCGGATGCGGGCGGGGAGCTCCGTGGGACACGGCCCGCGTCCAATGGAATGGGATGCCCTGGAACACCTTGCAAAGCAGGGCTTCCAGGGCGCGAAGCCAAGACTTTTGTGCCGCTGTGCGGCGGAAAAATAACGGCATTTGTCTCCGCTATAGAAGGTCCCCCCCTTGTGGACTTTCAAAAATCTCCCGGCAACACGCCGCGCACAATTGCCCGGCCCCCTCCAGATATCCCTCCCGCCGGTCAATGGGGACTGTGCGCAGATACGGCGTCTCCCCGCCGCACAGGACGCATTTCTCACGCGCTCCGGCCGTCTGTCCGGACTCCGCCCGGCTGCGCTTCCGCTGTGCCGCACGCCAATGGATCAAACCCATCGCTCCCACCCCTCCTCCTGCTTTCCTGTTCCGGACACGCCCGCAGAACCGCTTCATACCGTGGGTTTTCCTTTGCATTGCCCGCGCATACCGGACAGCCGCTGGGCCGCCTCCCCGCCGTCCGGCTGGAGATGGCGCAGTTCCACACATGTCCCTCGGGACAAATCCACCAGGCTCGTTTTCGCGTCCCCGGCGTTACCATATCCGGCGTCAGGTCCCCGTTCAGCGTGGGATGCCACTGCTTGACCAGCTCCGGATGCACTGTCGTCAGATCGTTGAAGCCCGCCAGCACCTTGCGATTTGTACAGTAGGGGCACCCCGACCCATCCATGCTCCGGCGGGCGACCACCGCCCGCCATACATGCCCAAGCCTGCACTGCCACCACACCCGCTTGTTGCTCCCCGCCGTCACCATGTCCGGTGTCAACGCCCCGTTTAGCGTGGGATGCCACTCCGCCGCCAGTTCCGGGGAAAGCGTGGCCAGATCGTTCTCACCGGCCAGCACCGTTCGCCCGGCACAGACCGGGCACCGACAGTTCGCTCTGGTCCGCGTGGAGACCGAAGTCTGCCAGGCGTGTCCTCTCCCGCACTGCCACCAGACCCGCTTTTCCGAGCCCGCCAACACCTGCTCCGGCGTCAGCGCCCCGTTTTTTGTGGGGTGCCACTCCGCCGCCAGCTCCGGGTACAGCGTGGCCAGATCATTGAAGCCGGGCAGTACGGCGCGGTTGGCGCAGAAGGGACAACCGTTTCCATAGAGGGTGCGGCAGCGGACCTCCGCCTGCCATTCATGGCCCTGTTTGCACATCCACCAAACGTGCCTGTGACTCCCCGCTGGCACCTCGTCCGGCGTCACGCCCCGGTTCCTGACGGGGTGCCACTGCATCAGAACCGATTCCAGACGGTTCCGCCTGCAATACGCCCATACCGACTCCTTGATAGGTTTTGTATGCTTTGCCATCCCTTTCCCCACCTCCCCCCGCGGATATGCCTGCTATGAGAGGAGGGGACCCGACGCCCCCCTCCTCTTTCCGTGCTTCTTCTCAATCCCCGAACACCGAATCGGTATCGGAGGAGACGACCTCACCGGGCTCTCGGAGGAATTGGCCTCCGGCCACGCCCGCTCCAGGGCCGCCCAGTCGCGGACCGGCCGCAGCCCGGTCTAGACCTCGTAGACATTCCCGTCGTCGTCATCCTTCGGGTCGTAATTGTGGGAGTTGGCGGCCTTCTGCACGTCGGCGTAGTACCACTCGGCCGTATCCGCGCTGCCCACCAGCAGCGCCGTCGTCACGATATTCCCCAGTCTTTTCAGCAGCACGGGCATCGGCTTCTCTCCCGCATGGCTACAAATTTAATTTTGCGTGCAATTCTGCGCAAAAACGTAGACTTTCCTGCGCAAAAGTATTATTATATAAATAATATCGCGTTCTATGTAAAATAGAGAAATAGCGGAACCTTTTATGGCACTGTTCCCCTGCGCAGGAAATTCTACTCATAAAAGCAGAGATTTGGGCGAAATTACTTTTCTTTTTGTGACCGAAGCATGTGCTCCCATTTTAGAAACGTGTTTTGTGAGACTCCCATCAGGGCTGCAGCCTGACGGGAATTGAACTCGCCCCCCGTCCAGCGCGCCCGGACCTCCAGAAAGTTCTCGGGCACCGGGATGGCCTCCCGCCCGAACCGCACTCCCCGCGCCTTAGCCGCCGCAATGCCCTCCCGCTGCCGCTGGCGGATGAATTCGCGCTCCGTCTGCGCCACATAGCTTAAAAGTTGCAGCACGATGTCCGCAATCAATGTCCCCGTCAGATCCCGGTCCTGCCGTGTATCCAGAAGCGGCATATCCAAAACTACAATGGCGGCATTCTTCTCCTTCGTGATGAGCCGCCACTGCTCCAGGATCTCGTTGTAGTTGCGCCCCAGCCGGTCAATGCTCTTGACGAACAGCGTATCGCCCGGACGAAGCCGGTGCAGCAGTCGCTGATACCCTTTCCGGTCAAAGTCCTTGCCCGACTGCTTGTCCATATAGATTTTCTTTTCCTCCACCCCGGCTTTATAAAGGGCGTCGAGCTGTCTCGCCTCGTTCTGCTCGCGGGTGGATACCCGGATATAACCGTAGGTCTGCCGCATCGTAAACTTCTCCTTTATCCAGATACATTTATTTTAGAAAACTTGCTGCCCTATATTTTGGCCTTTTCTTCCATAAAGTTAGACCCGAATCCTCAAAATGAGGATTCGGGTCTTCTGTTTTCAGCATTTCGCTTTCCGGCGGAGTCGTCGGACAGGGCAGCGCTGGCACGCTGCGTCCCCGGGATGGGGCCAGCCGGGCCAGGGCCGCGGCTATGCTCGCCCACTTCCTCACCGCGCAGGCGCAAGGCCCCCTCACACATAAGCATGGCCCGGCGGGAATCAATCGATTCCCGCCGGGCCATGCTTTCACCCTTCGGCGCCCTGTTATCTCTCCGGGCCGCGCCCTTTCTACGGTTTACACCGTCCGCAGGGCGTGTACCCTGCGTTCACCGCGTCCGTTCGGTTGGCGAACTCCACTTGATTCCGCTCCGCCGGGAGGCCCGAGCAGTCCGGGCGATGGAACACTTTAGAGTTTATATTTCCAATGTAGTGATCCGCCTGAGCTCCCTGAGTGGGATTGGTGGGAACACCGGCATTCTTTTGGACCGCAAAGGAGATGCTCTCTCCATCACTGGTCGCCACGATATGTCCCTGCAGGTCGGTGCGGTAAACTGTTACATCCGCATCCCGGAGGCGGCTCATGGTCTCCTCATGGGGATGCCCGTAGTCGTTCCCCTCCCCCACGGAGATGACGGCATACTCCGGCGCCACCTCCCGAAGAAAGGGATAGCTGGTGGAAGTATTGCTGCCGTGATGCCCCACCTTGAGCACATCGGCCTGCAACGCAGCCCCTGCTTCCAGCATATCGGCCTCGGCATCCCGCTCCGCGTCGCCGGTAAATAGGAAGGAGGTCTCTCCATAGTCCAGGCGCAGGACGATGGATGTGTTGTTGGTGTCCTCATATGCCTTCTGCGGACCCAGCACCGTCACCGAGGCGTCCCCCACGGTCCAGGTATCCCCGGGAGAGGGAGACGTGACCTCCAGCCCCTGCTGCCGCGTGTACTTGAGGAAATTTTCAAAGGCCTTGGTGTCGTACTCCGTCACCGGGGCGAACACATGCTCCGCCGGATACTGGCTCAGCGGGCCGGAAAGCCCTCCCACATGGTCCTCGTGGGCGTGGGTGCACACCACGTAATCCAGAGAGTCCACCCCCTGGTCGGCCAGGTAGGAGACCACCAGGCTGGAGTCGGCCACATTGCCTCCGTCGATGAGCATACTCTCTCCGCCGCAGAGGATCAGCGCGGAATCCGCCTGCCCCACGTCGATATAGTGAACCTCCAGCGCGCCCTCCGCTGGGGCGGCGGAGGGCGCGCTCTGCCCTTCTCCCCCGCAGGCCGTCGTGCTCAGCGCCAGCAGCAGCGCCAAGATCAAATTTTCAATAATTCGCATTTTTTTGTCCTCCCTTTTCCTTTGTGCCAAATCGGCTCCATGCTGTTTGAGATGCACCATTATGGATGAAACCTGCGTACAAAACACAGGGTCCCGCCGAGAAGCAGGAGCGCAATAGAGCTATCGCGCCGCCGGTATTTTTCAGTGTATCACAAATTTTTCTTGCATAGGAGTCTTGACTTTTTCCTGTGCACCGGCTATGATGGCCACAGAACACAGAAAGGGCGCATCTTCATGCAGCTTTGTATCAGACTCCGCTCCGGACAAATGAACCGATGAAGCATTGTTCGGAGCTGATTTCTCTCTTCATCGGCTGAGCATACGGGATGGGTTTGGAGATTCCAGGCCTGTTTGTTGCGCCTGCCGATGGATCACAGGGGAGCTATAAAGGACCGCGGACGTTGCTTGTCCGCGGTCCTTTTCTCTTCTGCCTGGAATTTTTGATACAAAGTGAGGCATCATTTCAATGGAAACCAACCTGACCCGCGGCAACGTCACCGGCGTTCTTGTCCGGTTCGCGCTGCCTCTGTTTGCCGCAAACCTGCTCCAATCCCTCTACAGTCTGGTGGACATGGCCGTGATGGGCCGCTTTCTGGGCAGCCCCGGACTTGCCGCCCTCAGCAGCAGCGCCACCATATGCTACGTCATCACCTCCGTCTGTGCCGGCGTCACCACCGGCGGCGGCGTACTGGTGGCACAGTATCTGGGGCGGGAGGACCGGGCCGCGCTCCGGGAGACCGTAGGGAGCCTCTTCTCCCTCTCCCTGGCGGTGGCCGCCGCCGTCACCGCCCTGAGCCTTGTCGCTTATGATCCCGTCCTCAGGTGGATGGGCGTGCCTGCTGACGCCCTTCCGCTGGCTCTGGAGTATATGTCCGTTATCTGCATCGGGACCGTCTTTATCCTGGGCTACAATGCCGTTTGTGCCGTGCTGCGGGGCATGGGGGACTCCAAAGGCCCCCTGCTCTATGTGGCCGTGGCCGCCGCGGCCAACATCGCCCTGGATCTCCTCTTCGTGGGTCCTCTGGCTCTGGGCGCTGCGGGGGCGGCGATGGCCACCGTCTGTGCGCAGGCGCTCTCCTTTTTCATTGCCCTGTTCTCCCTGCGCCGCAGAGGGTTTCTCCGCTCACTCAGCAGGGCGGACCTTCTTCCCAGGCCAGTGCGGTGGGCATCCATTCTCCGCATCGGTCTGCCTACCGCAGTACAGCTCTCGGTGGTGAACCTCTCCTATCTGGCGGTCACCGGCCTGTTCAACGCCTGCGGAACCGCCTGTGCCGCGGCGGCCGGCGTGGGGCTCAAGCTCAACACCTTCGCCGCCATGTCCTGCTGGGCTGTGGGGCAGGCGGTGACCACCATGGCCGGCCAATGTATGGGCGGCGGCGCCCCCGACTGTGCCGCCCGAACGGCACGGTCGGGCCTGGTCCTCGCGTTGGCCGGCTCCGGCGCCACGGCGGCGCTGATCGTCCTCACCGCCCCCGGGCTTATCGCGCTCTTCGACCCTGCTCCGGCGGTGGTGGCGGCGGGCACGCTGTATCTGCGCATCTGCTGTTCCCTCAACTTTCTTGCCTATGCGGCCATGTACCTTTTTGACTCCTTCGCCACCGGCGTGGGGTATCCCGGCCTCGCCATGGGCAACGCCCTCCTGCACTCCGTGGTCATGCGCCTGGGGCTCTCCTGGCTGTTGGGCCTGGCCATGGGCGGCGGCTTTGCCGGACTGTGCTGGGCCGAGATGCTTGCCCCCTTTCCGGGCGCCTTGATCGGCACCGTCTTTTTCCTCCGCGGCAGGTGGCGGGAACGCAGGCTCGTCTGATTCTTCCATCGCATACTTTTTCTTTCCCGCAATGGAATAATCTCACGCGGACCGTCAAGAATAAGACCACGCCTTGACTTATGACGCTAAAGGAGGTCTTCCCTTTGAAACGATCCCGCATCTACCAGAGGACCACGCTGCTGGTCCTCATGGCGGCCTTGGCGGCCACCATGGCTTTCCCCGCATCGGCACAGCTCTTTGGGGCTGCGCCCGAGGAACCCGCTGTCGCCACCTTTGCCAAAAACGGCACCGTGGACAGCACTTTTTCCTTCTCCCCCGCTGATTTTGTGGTACAGTCCGGCGAGGAGGACCTGGACTCCATCATCCTCACCTCCCTGCCCGATCCCAACGCCGGTGTCCTCACGATGGGCAATACCGACCTGGCGATCGGAGACGCCGTGGCGATGTCCGCAGTGGGTGGGATGAAGTTCCAGCCCAACGCCGCTCCCACCGTCGCCGCCACCACCTTTACCTTCACCCCTGTTTTTGCCGACGGTTCCGCCGGAGAGGACGTGTCTGTGGGGCTCTACCTGCTCACCGCCCAAAATGCCGCCCCCATCGCCGAAAACCTGGAGCTTTCCACCTATAAAAACGTGGCCATCACCGGCACCTTTGCCGCCACTGACCCGGAGGGCGACCTCATTACCTTCCGTCTGGTGGACAAGCCCAAGCGCGGCGCGGTCACGCTCTCAGAGGACGGTTCTGCCGAATTCGTCTACACGCCCTACGAAAACAAGACCGGCAAGGACTCCTTCACCTATGTGGCTGTGGACGCCGTAGGTAACACCTCCGCCCCCGCCACCGTCAAGGTCAAAATCGAAAAGGCCAACACAAAGGTGACCTATGCCGACATGGACGGGGTGCCCGCTTATCGCGCCGCGCTCCGGCTGGCGGAGCAGGGCGTGCTCATCGGCGAGTGTATGGGCGGGACGTACTACTTCCAGCCCGACCTTCCCGTGAGCCGGGATCAGTTTGTCGCGCTTGCCATGCACACCGTGGGGCTGGACGCACTGGAGGGGGTCACCCGTACCGGCTTCGCCGACGACGAGACCATCCCCACCTGGGCCAAGGGCTACGTGTCCGCCGCCCTGAAGTCCGGCGTGGTACAGGGCTCCGAGAGCAGCGAAGGCGTGGTCTTCCAGCCCGACGCCACTATCACCCGGGCGGAGGCTTCCGTCCTGCTCAACCGCATGCTCCAGATCACCGACGCCACCCCCACGCTTTTCAGTGACCTGGCGTCCGCGCCTGCCTGGGCGGTCCAGGCGGCGGTCAATCTGGAGACGGTGGGCGTGCTCCGCACCAATGCCGACGGCGCACTGGCCCTGAATGAGGGCCTTACCCGTGCCGACGCGGCGGAAATGCTCTGCGGCGCGCTGGAGGTCCTGGAGACCCGCGAGCCCAGCGGCTGGATCAGTTGGTAACCGGCATCCGCAAAAACGCGGCGGGACATGTGTGGCATGTCCCGCCGCCCAGCTTTTATTTCAGATCGCTTCTCCACCGGCTCCGAGGCTTCTTCCAAAGGCGTATCGCTCAAATTCTTCTACCGGCAGGGGTCGTGAGAAATAGAAGCCTTGGATCAGATCGCATCCGGCCTCCCGCAGGAAGCTCACCTGCTCCTCCAACTCCACACCCTCCGCCACCGTCATGATCCCCAGCTTTCGGGCCAAATCCATAATCATTTCAATCACAGTCCGGGTGCTCTGCTCCTCAAAACGGCTGATGATAAACTGCCGGTCCAGCTTCAGGCAGTCGATGGGGAGATCCTTGAGCAGACTGAGTGAGGAGTACCCGGAGCCGAAATCATCCAGAGAGCAGGTGAATCCAATCTTGTGCAGGGTTTGGATGAAGTCCCTTACATACTGAAATTCACTGCCGGAAAACATAATGGACTCCGTGATCTCCAGTTCGATCCACTCCGGCGGGACCTTCCATGTCTCCAGAATCCGCTTGTACTCCGACAAAAACTCCGGGTCCCGGAAATGCTGTCGGGAGACATTGACCGAAACCGGGACCAGCTCCACCCCCGCCTCTCTCCATCTGGAGAGGCAGCGGCATACCTGCTCAAATATCAGCAGGTCCACTTGGCAGATCAGCCCATTCTCCTCGCACAGCGGGATAAAGGTGGCCGGACTGATAAAGCCCTTTTCCGGGTGCTTCCAGCGGACCAATGCCTCCGCCCCGGCTACCGCGCCATTTTCAGCGCAAACCTTAGGCTGCAGGTACATTTCCAGCTCTCTGCGCTCCAGTGCCCCCTCCAGTTGATAGAGCATGGTTGTCATATCCCTCTGACGATTTTTGATGCTTTCATCATAGAAGGTACAGGTATTGTGATAAGACTTTTCTGCACTTTTCCGCGCGGCGTCGGCACACGCCTCCGCCGCCGCAAAATCCATTTCTTCCGGCTGCGCCATTTTTCCCGGCTGCACATAGTAAATCCCCATGCTCGCTCTCAAGGGCCCGATGGTGCCGCTCAGGTTCGCCAGCTTTCCTGCCATCCGTTCCAGCCGCTCGACAACCTGTGGCTGCTCCGCCCCTTGCAGGAAGAGGTAAAAGGTGTCCGCCTCCCCTCTCGCTACCAATTCTTCCTCGCCATCCGCCTCCGTCCTGAGCGTCGCATAGACATCCCGCAAAAGCCGGTCCCCCTGCTGCCGCCCCTCAAACTCATTGATCAGGCTGAAATTTCTCAGATTCAGGGAAACGACAACATAGCGTGCCTGCGGCGCTTTCCGAATCAGTTCCTGCGCCTGAAATTGCAGGTAGACATTGCTGGCACCGCCGGTGACGGGATCGTGGAAGGACATCTTCTCAATGCGGCCTCTGTACCGGTTCTGCATTCCGATGATGGCGATCAGCAGGGTCAGAAACAGCGCGACCAGCAGCACCGTGATGGTGAAGGTGCGCGAAATATAGAGATCTACCTCGGCGGAGAGAATGTCTTTGGGGATGAGCGTTGTCAGGAACAGGCCGTCGATCAACAGAGGCCGGTAATCCAGCAGGATATCCCCACCGCTTTTTGTCTTTAGGACCAGACTGCCCGCCCAACCCGTCCGCAGATTTTCCAGCATCTCCACGGCCCAGTCCTCACTCTCCCCATACTCCGTCTCTTGGAGCAGTGAGAAAAATGGTCTGTACTCAGGGGGGATCACATAGCTGCCGTCCCGGCCCAGCACTCCTGTGCTGCCCTGGCCGTTAAAGCATTCATTGGTAATCAGCTCCCGCATCCTGTCCAGGGACTTTATTCCAAGCAGTACCCGGGCAGAGGAAACCTCTTCCGGCAGAGGCACCATGTACACGATATACTCTCCCCAGATGCTGATGCTGTCTTCTCCGTTCAGCGCACATGAAAAGGAGGGCAGATTGTTTATTTCGCGCGTCCCACTGTTTAAAAACCAGGCGTCTCCCTCTTCACTTGCCAAGGCCATATCCGTAAAGTCACAGATCTCCGCTTTGCGGCTCAGGAAATCCCGCCATACTTCCGGCTCCAGCCGCGCCACACTGTCTGAAATCAGTTCCAAAGACTCAAGCACGCCGTTAATGCGGTTGTCCACCAGTTGGACCGATTCTCCCGCCACATCCTCCAGATAGCTCAGTGTGCTGCGCTCCAATGCCCGCAGCAGTTTGGCGCCATTCCAGATGATGACCGCCGAAAGGACGACCAGGAACAGGAACGCCGCCGCCATGTAGATTATGGTTCTGCGCCGAGTGTGCGCTGCATGAGCATATTTCATCTTCTGGACACTCCTGTCCCGCATCCCCTCTGGAGAATGCCTCAATGAATCATTACATAAAGACACTTTAATCTTAATCGAGTTCGTCTCTTCTTACAAGATGTTATCTGCATACATTTCCATATAGCTATTGAGAAAAACCTGTGATATAATGCAGAAAAAGGGAGGTTTGAGAAATTTGCGGAAAAAGAACAGCGCGTTTTGTTACCTGTATGACAGCATTGTAGCACAGATCGCTGCGGGACGCTTCCCCTACGGCGCTTCCCTCCCCTCCGCCTCCCAGCTCTGCGGCATCTATCAGGTAGGGCTTCGCACCGTGCGGGATGTCATGCCGGTCCTGCAAAGGGACGGTTATATCCGTACACAAGAGCGCCGCCGTCCCGTGGTCGTCTATCGGCCCGCCGCGCCGCTCTCCGGGACGAACTTCGTGCGCACCCTGCTGGAGCGCAGATCATCCATCTCTGCGGCTTTTGAGGCCATGGCTGTGCTGATGCCGCCGCTGCTCCGGTTCTGCGCAGAGCAGTGTACGGACGAGGAGCTTCACGCCTATGCCACCGCCTCCAGGCGGGTACGAAAAGCGTTCCATGCCGACGTCATCGAAAGCTGGCGCCTCTCCTCTTCCATACTGAATTCCATTTTGTCCAAATCCGGAAATCCGCTGTTCCGCGATCTCTATGCCAGCCTGGAGCTCTTTACCCAGTTCTCTGCCTCAGGGGAACAGGTGCATCCGTTTCAAAGGGCCAAGGAGATCGAGGCCGCGCAGCCCTTTCACTGGGTGCTCGCTCCCCTGCTGCAGCGGGACCATCCCGAGGATGAGCGGCGTCTTCAACTGATGTACCGCATCATCGGCTCTTATGCGGACGAATACCTGGCCCGTCTGAGCGCCGAATACCCCGATGCACCCGTCCCCCTTGCAGGGGCATATCACTGGGACGCCACCAGGGGCAGGGGCTTTCTCTACGGCGAGGTGGCCCACGACCTGACCGCTAAGCTCAGCGCCGGGTTACGGGAGGACGGCGCCTTTTTGCCCGACGCCGCAGAACTGGCCGCACAGTACGGCGTGTCGCTCTACACGGTCCGCCGGGCCCTCAGCCTGCTGGAAGGCCGCGGGATGGTCCGGGTCTGCAACGGCCAGGGGACTCAGGTCACCCTTTCCCAAATCGCCCGGAACCCGTGCTGCTTCTCCGATCCGGCGCAGAGGCGGGACGCCATGGCCTACCTCCAGGCCTGTCATCTCATGGTTCTCCTTTTGCCCACCGCCGCGGCGCTGGCTTTTGACCGTCTGTCCATATCCGATCGGGACCGCCTTTCCCGCCAGCTCTCTGAACAGGGCGCGGCTGTCATGTCCTCTCTGCTGGAATGTGTGATCGCTGCGCTTCCCTCAGATGTGCTGCGCACGATTTTTTACGAGCTTTCCAAGCTCCTGCTCTGGGGCAGCTATTTTGCCATGTATCCCGCTGCCGGAGACAGCATCCCCATCTTGGAGCGTCACTGCCGCCTGGCGCTGGACCTCTGGGGCTGTGGGGACCGTGCGGGTTTTGCAGATCAGCTCACAGGCTTCTACCTCTACCGCTTTCGGCATACACAGGAGTTTTTACTCCTGGAGGGGCTCCAGGAGGCGGGTATCCTCTCCTCCCCGCCGTCGGGCTGAAAATTCCCACTCCTTTTCCGGATCCCACCGGCACGCCGCCG
>NZ_JBCOAQ010000005.1:58051-97987 GCF_040226735.1 Intestinimonas sp. RTP31139st1_F5_RTP31139_211217
AATTTGCTGTTTGAAAAATTGGGCCGGCCCCGACGATCACCGCCGGGGCCGGCCCTCATGCTGTCAAAAAACCAAACGGCTCTTGACTACCCTGTGTTCAGAAACAGGCAATATTGCTGTCGGTGCGGGATTCTGTCCCTCCGACCAAAGTGCCGTTGTCCAGCCTGACGATCATCTCTCCCCGACCGAAGCTGGGCGTGGAGAGCTCCGTCTGGATGTTGTGGCCCCTCCTCTGGAGCTGGCGGGCCAGTTCCATATCGAAGCGGGTCTCCACCGTAACGGAATTGTCGCGCATCCACTGCCACCGCGGCGCGTCCAGCGCCTGCTGGGGATCCAAGTGAAAATCCACATAGTTCATGACGACCTGAAGATGTCCCTGGGGCTGCATATAGCCGCCCATCACGCCAAAGGGACCCACGGGCGTACCGGAGCGCATCAGGAACCCGGGAATAATGGTGTGATAGCTCCGTTTGCCGGGCGCCAGTGCATTGATGTCCTCCGGGCTTAGGGAGAAATCGTGGCCGCGATTCTGGAGCGAGATGCCGGTTCCCCGAACCACCACGCCGGAGCCGAACCCCATGTAGTTGGACTGGATAAAGGAGACCATATTTCCCTCTCCGTCGGCGCAGCAGAGGTAGACGGTGCCGCTCTTGGGCGGGACCGCATGAGAGTAGATCCGGGCCGTCTCCCCCATCTCTGCCGCCCTTCGGGCCCCATAGTCCGGCTCCAACAGTTGGTGGTAGTCCAGCTTCATGAACCTGGGGTCGGTGACGTAGTGGAAGGCGTCGGCAAAGGCCATCTTCATGGCCTCCAGCTGCCGGTGATAGGTCTCCGCACAGTCCTTCTCGGGGAAGGCAAACTCCTTGAGGATGTTGAGGGCCATGAGAGCCGCAATGCCCTGGCCGTTGGGCGGGATCTCGCAGACCTGATAGCCCCGGTAGTCCACGGAGATCGGCTCCACCCACTGGGCCTTGTAGGCCGCCAAGTCCTCATACCGGAGATATCCGCCGAACTTCCGGCTGTCCGCGTCGATCTTCCGGGCCAGCTCTCCGGTGTAGAAAGCGGCGGCATTGGTCTCCCCGATGGCCTCCAGGGTGTCGGCATGATGGGGGAGCCGTATGATCTCTCCCGCCTCATAGGGCCGCCCCTCCGGCGCGAAGGTGCTGTACCACTCGTCAAAGACTTCACCGGTGCAGGTCTCCCTGTACTTTTCAAAAGCCCGCCTCCACATGAGGGCGAGATTGGGCGCACAGGGATAGCCCTCCCTGGCATAGACCACGGCAGGGGCCAGGCTCTGGGAAAGGGGCAGGCGGCCAAACCGCCCCGCCAGCTCCGCCCAGGCCATGGGCGCGCCGGATACCGTGACGGGGGTCCAGCCATAGGTGGGCATTTTCCCATCCTCGTCGTTGTGATCGTCCAGCACGCGCCGGATAGACGCCTCCATAGGAGCGGGACCGCTGGAATTGAGCCCATAGAGCTTCTGCTCCCTCTCCACCCATACCAAGGCGAAGGCATCGGACCCGATGCCGTTTGCAGTGGGCTCCACCACTGTAAGGGCGGCGGCGGCGGCCACCGCCGCGTCCATCGCATTGCCGCCGCGCCGCAAGATCTCCAGTCCGGCGGCGGCGGCCTGGGGCGAGGATGCGTTTACCATTCCCCCACGGGCATAGATGGGGTAGCGTTGGGAGGGATATCGCTGATATGCCGGATCAAAGAGAGCCTTCATGCCTCTGTCTCCTCCTTCTTTTTTTCATAGAGATGGCAGGCCACAAAATGGCCGGGCTCCTGCTCCACCACAGGCGGCTTTTCCCTGGTGCAGATCTCCATGCACTTGGAGCAGCGGGTGTGGAACGGACAGCCCTTGGGAGGCGTCATGGCGCTGGGGACGTCCCCCTCCAGCACAAACTCGGTGGAGTGTTCCTGCCCTACCTTCAGCCGCGGCACGGCGGCCAGCAGCGACTCCGTATAGGGGTGCAGCGGTTTATGGAAGAGTACGCTGCTCTCCGCCAACTCACAGACATTTCCCAAATACATGACCAGGATACGGTCGCAGAAGTGTTTGACCACGCCTAGGTCATGGGTAATGAAGAAATAAGTAAGATGCTTCTCCCTGCTGAGTTCATTCAAAAGCTGCAGGATCTGGGCCTGCACGGATACGTCCAAGGCCGAGACAGACTCATCCAGCACGACAAACCTGGTGTCCAGCGCGATGGCCCTTGCGATGCCTACCCGCTGCTTTTGACCGCCCGAGAGGGCGTGGGGATAGGAATAATAGTGCTCCCTCTTGAGACCCACCCGCTCCAGCAGCTCCATGGTCTTCTCCCTGCGCACAGGGGCCGGATAATCGGTGTTGATGACGTAGACCTCTTCGATGGATTTTCCCACAGACTGCCGGGGGTCCAGACTGGCGGCCGGGTCCTGGAAGATCATCTGCATCTCCCGCCGCATCTCCCGCATCTCGCTCCGAGTCAGCTTGCCCAAATTGATGCCCGTCTCATAATTGCGGTCCAGCTTGGCCTGATACTCTGGGTCCTGCGTCCGCTCCGTGATGGGCAGGATATCCCGGCCCCTGTATTCCTGGAATGCCTGAAGCCGATAATTGTGGGAGGCCTCCACATGCCCGGCGATCTCCCGTTCGGCCTTCTCCATCTTTTCCTGCAGGCCCTTGTCGGGCGTTCCCTCCACCCGGGCCTGCTCGAACTGCTTCTCCAGCTCCCGATATTTCCGGGTGGCGGCCGCGGCGGCGGCCGTCTCCTTCTGTGCCTTGTCAAAAAGCGCCTGTATGGCGGGCAGCTCTTTGCACAGGATCAGGGAGCCCACGGTGCGGGAGCCCTCCCGCAACTGCCGGGAGGCGTCTTTGCGCAGCTCCTTGGCCCTGAATTCCAACTCGCTCAGCCGCTTCTGGAGCGCAGCCTCCCGCTTGGTCTCCCTACTGGTGCCGTGCGCAGAGAGGGCCTCTATCGTCTGCCGGAGAGGCACCGCCTTCCGCTCCACTTCCAGGGACTTCTGATAAAACTCCGTGGCCTTTTTCTGATACTCCGGGAGCTTGGCCACCTCCTTGGCGAGATATCTGGGACACATCTCATCCCGCGTACGACCGTAGTAGATACAGGCTCCGCTGGTCTGGGGATAGAGCTGGAGAATCACACGGCCCAAGGTAGACTTGCCGCAGCCGGACTCGCCCACCACACCGAATTTCTCCCCCTCATAAATGGAAAAGGACACATCCTCCAGGGCTTTGATCTGGACTCCCCGGCGGACAGGGAAATACTTTTTCAGCTTCTTGAGTTCCAGAAGCACCTTTTTCTTTTGGCTCATCTGTGCTCCTCCTCTACCTTATGGCAGCAGACGAAGTGGCCGGGCGCAATCTCCATCTCCGCCGGGACCTCCGTGCGGCAGCGGTCCGTGGCATAGGGGCAGCGGGGATGGAACCTGCATCCGCCGATTTCCTCGGTAATGTTGGGAAACGTCCCGGGGATCGGCTGGATGTCGAAGTCGTCCACATCCACGTTCGGCACGGCTTTCATAAGGCCCACGGTATAAGGGTGCAGCGGCCTGGAAAAGATCGCCTCAATGCTCCCCTCTTCGACCTTGCGTCCGGAGTACAGGATGATCACCCGGTCCGCGATCTCCGCCACGACCCCCAGGTCATGGGTAATAAAGAGTATCCCCGTGCTCACATCCTTTTTCAGCCGGTTGAGCAGGACCAGCACCTGCTTCTGGATGGTCACATCCAGAGCGGTGGTGGGCTCGTCGGCGATGAGCAGACTGGGCTGGGCAGCCATCACCATGGCGATCATCACCCGCTGCCGGAGGCCGCCGGAGAGCTGAAACGGGTACTGCTTCATCCGATCCCCGGGGTTCGCGATCCCCACCTTCTCCAGATAGGAGACGGCGGTCTCATAGGCCTCCTCCCTGCTCATACCCAGGTGCAGCCGCAGCCCCTCCGTCATCTGACGGCCAATGGTCAGCAGCGGATTGAGGGCAGTCATGGGCTCCTGGAAGATCATCCCCATCTGCTTCCCCCTGAGGGCATTGCGCTCCTTGGGCGAGAGCGTGGTGAGCTCCTGTCCGTTGAGCTTGATGCTCCCGGACACCACCCGGCCATTGTTGGGAAGAAGGTCCATAATGGACAGCGTGGTGACGCTCTTGCCACAGCCGGACTCGCCCACCATGCACAGCGTTTCGTTCTCCTCGATATCAAAAGAGACGCCCCGCAGGACCTCATATTCTTTTTTGCCGATTCGGAAGGTTGTGACCAGATCTTTTACTTCAAGCACTTTTTTTCCCATGGAATCATGGCCTCCCTTTGAGGTGGCGGATATTCTGCTCATAGTTTAAGGTCCGCCCCCCTGCCTGTTGGGGGGCAGAACTTACGCCATGAGCCGATGGCACCGGGGCGCCGGAACGGGACGCACCCGCTCCGGCGCCGGCGTCAGCGCGCTTGCTTCGCTGTTTTCTCAGCCCGCGTAATCGAAATCGAGGATATAGAAGGTGCCGCCGGCATCCAGCGTGATGCCGGTGTACGAATTGCTGTAGCAGAAGAGATTGGTGGAGTTGTAGATGGGCTGCACATAGGCCTCGTCCATCAGTACGGCGTTGCAGTTCAGAAGGTTCTCCGTACGGACTTCCGCGTTAGAGGTGGTCTTGCTGGCGTCGATATAGCCGTCCACCAGGGCCGCGTCCTCCGGCAGGAGGCGGACGCGCTGCTGACCGTTCACGGAGTGGAAGTTGGGCTCCATGAGCTCGGAGCCGTCGCGGGTCACATTGGACCAGGCGGCCAGGGTGATGTCATAACGTCCGTCCACCTTGCTCTCCGTCAGCCAGGCGGACCAGTCCATGGTCTCAATCTTGATGTTGTTGAAGCCCGCCTGCGTCAGGCTAGACTGGAAATACTCGCCCATTCTGGAATAGACCGGGGTGCTGGGCACCAGGAACAGGATCTCCTCATCGGCCCAGCCGGGATGGGCGTCCAAGATGGCCTTGGCCCCCTCGGGATCATACGCGATGTTATGGTTCTCCGCCTCTTCCGCATAGCCGAAAATCTTGGGCCCGATCACAGAGTTTGCCACCTCGGCATAGCCCTGCATCATATATTCCACATAGCCCTCCTTATCGATACCCATTGCCAGAGCGGTACGGAAGTCCTTCTCGGCCATGACGGGATTGACGGAGGAGGTGGCCCGCATGCCCAGATAGTAGATCTGGGCGGCCTCGGAGGTGGTGACGGTCAGTCCGGCGTTGTTCTCCACCCGGGAGAGCTGCTCCACACTGATCTTGGGCATGAAGTCGGCCTCTCCGGTCTCCATGCGGGACACGGCGGTGGACTCATCGCTGATGATGGTCATGGTGACATCCTTGATGGCAGGCGCCTCGCCCCAATAGTTATCGTTTCGGGTCAGGACCACATTGGAGCCGGAGACGGAGCTGACAAAGGAGTAGGGGCCGGTGCCGCAGGGCTGGGTCATCAGGTCCTGATTCTGCTGGGCGGTGGGAGAAACGATGGCGGAATTGGTATGGGCCAGCTTGGCCTGGAACACGCCGTCCTCATACAGCAGGTGGAATACGATGGTATTCTCGTCAGGACACTCCATGGACTCGATAGAACCGGCGATGGAGGCCCGGGCGGAGCCGAAGTCCGGATCCTGGATCAGCTCGAAGGTGTATTTGACGGCCTCGGAATTGAACGGCGTCCCATCCTGGAAGGTGACCCCTTCCCGCAGCTTGATGGTCACGGTCAGACCATCTTCAGAATATTCCGGTTCGCTGACCGCCAGCAGGGAATCATACGCACCGGTCTCCGGGTTGATGCGGTACAGGGTCTCATAGATCTGAGCGTTGACATAGGTGGAGGCACTGTCGTTTGTGCGCAGGGGGTCAAAGCCGGTAAAGGGTGCGGTGAGGACGATGTTGAACATCTTTCCCTCGCCTGCGTCTCCCTCGGTGCTGGCACTGGCGCCGGGTGTCGTGCCGCTGGGCGTGGTGGTGCCGCTGCACCCGGCCAGCAGGCTGAGGCCCAGAGCACAGGCCGCAGTAAGGCTGACGAGTTCCTTCCAAGTTTTCATGGTATTCTCTCCTTTTCATATGGATTATATTGACACGCCGGCTTGTAGGCCGACAGGCACCCCTTAATCCCGCAGGCTGGGGTCGAGGATGTCCCGTAGCTTATCCCCCAAAATATTGAAGCAGATGACGGTGATCATGACTGCGATGCCGGGGATGAAAATGAGACTGGGCCGGTCCCACAGGTACTGCTTGCCAATGGCGATCATCCCTCCCCACTCCGGCATGGGCGGCGTCACACCCATGCCCAAATAGCTCAGCGTGGATATGGAGATGATGGACGTGGCCATGCGCATCGTGGCGATGACGATGATCACAGGCAGGCAATTTTTCAAGATGTGCACAAAAATGATGCGGGAGTCCTGTGCGCCCAAGGAGCGGGTGGCCATAATATAGTCCTCTTCCTTCACCTGGAGCACCTTGCCGCGGACCATCCGGGCAAAGCTGGGAATGGACCAAATGCTGATGGCCAGCATGGCGTTGAAGGTATTGACCCCAAGCATCGCGATGATCAGCATGGCCAGCAGGATGCCCGGAAAGGTAAACAGGAGATCCATGACCCGCATGATGGGATTGTCCAGCCGCTTATAGTATCCCGCCAACAGACCGCAGATGACGCCGGCCACCAGCCCCATGGCGGTGGAGACAAAGCCCACCATCAGGGAGATCCGCCCGCCGTACAGGAGGCGTGAGAGCGTATCCCGCCCATACTGGTCTGTTCCCAGTATATGGCCGGGCACATACTGATCCCGGGCGTTGTATTTCGAGTCCTCAGGATCGGTCACCGCCGTCCATTGGGCCCAGAAGCCCGGGGCCAGCGCATGGGCTGGGTCCTGCTCTTCATACCCATAGGGCGCGATAAAAGGGGCCAGGGCCACCAGAAGGATCTCCAGAATCAGGACCACAAAGCAGACCGTGGCCAGTTTATTCTGAAGCAGTTTCTGAAAGGCCGCACGGACTGGATTGCCGTGCTTGTTACTCTCATCCATCGTGCTCCCCTCCTTATTCATAACTGATGCGCGGATCAATCACACAGTACAGAATATCCACCGCAAGGTTGATCAGGATAAAAATGGTGGCAATGACCAGCACTGTGCTCTGCACCACCGGATAATTGCGGTTGTTGATGGCGGTGATCAGATAAGTGCCCACGCCGTTGATCACGAACACCTGTTCGGTGATGATGGCGCCGCCCAGCAGGCCGCCAAAGCTAGTGCCAAACTGCGTGACCAGCGGGATGAGCGCATTGCGCAGGGCGTGTCCCAGAATGATGGTTTTCCGCTTGAGTCCCTTGCTTTTTGCGGTGCGGATGTAGTCGGACTGGAGCACGTCCAGCATGGCCGAGCGCCCGATGCGGGTAAAGCTGGCGATGGTGGCCGTGCTCAGGGCGATGGCCGGCAAGATCGCCTGCTTGAACCCGGTGGCCGTCCAGAAATAGTGCGTCATGCCGCCGGTGGGAAGCCATCCCAGTTTGACGGAGAAGACGTACATCAGCAGGGTCCCCAGCAAAAAATTGGGGATGGAAATCCCGACCAGCGAGCTTGTGGTCAGAATGTTGTCTGCCAGCTTGTCCTTTTTCAGCGCCGTGAGGATCCCACAGGGGATGCCCACCAGTACGGCCAGGATCATACTGGCACAGGCCAGGTTCAAAGTGTTGGGCAGACGGACCAGGATCTCGTCCAGAATGGGCTGCCGCGAGGTGTAGGAAGTGCCCAGATTCAGGGTGAGCAAATTTTTAAGATAGAGCAAATACTGCACCAAAAAAGGGCGGTCCAATCCCAGGCTGGCCCGCACCGCCTCAATGTCCGCTTCCGTGGCGCTGGGGCCCGCCACCATGGTGGCGGGATCACCGGGGGCGATATAGAGGCTTGCAAACACGATAAAGCTCATGCCCAGCAGGAGCAGGAGCATCAATAAAATTCGTTTGACAATGTACCTTCGCATGGACGGCGCCTCCCGTGTGATGAAAGTCTGCGGTTATGTTTTGTCTATTATGAAATCAATTTTTTTCCTTATCATAAATCAACAACTCTACTTTTGCAACACTTTAATCTGCTACGTTGTCAAAGTTTCTGTTTGTGACAAAAAGTGAGAAAGATCGGGGAATATTTTCAGCATATTCTCTTGTCCCCCTAAAAGCCTCTGGTTTTTCAGCGCAAAAAGGGGCGGCTCTTACAACAAAGAGCCGCCCCTTTTTCCTTTCATTTGTCAACCTGCCCACCTGTTTTCCAGTATACCGTGATAAAGAACATGCCGTCGTGCAGCTCCGCCGTTACCCGGTGTCCCATTCGCTCCACCAGGGCCTTCACAATGGCCAGTCCCAGGCCGGTGGACTGGCCGGTGCGCATCTTGTCCGCGGTAAAGAACCGGTCAAACACGTGCTGGACATCCTCTTCCGTCAGCCCGGAGGCGTCGTTGGCAAAGACAGAGAGCAGCTCGCTCCCCTCCCGGCGGAGGCGGATATCCATGCGCGTTTGGCCATGCTCCAGGGCGTTGCGGATCAGGTTGGTAAAGACCCGCAGCACCCCCGCAGGGTCTGCCATCACGGCAGGCAGGTTCTCCGCCAGCTCCACAGTGGTCTCAAACCCGGCCTCCTCGAAGTCGTTATAAAACTCTGCCGCCAGCTCGCTGAGGATGTGATAGAGGTCCACCTTCTCCCTGGAGAGCGGGTACTCTCCCCCCTCCAGCCGGGAGAGCTCGTAGAAGCTGGTGATCAGGCTCTGGAGGCTTTTGGCCCGCCCCCTGACGATCTCCAGATACTCCCCTCGCTCCTCCTGCGTGAGGCTATCCCCCTCCAGAAGCTGGAGATAGCCCAAAATAGAGGTGAGCGGCGTGCGGAGGTCGTGAGAGATGTTGGATATCTGCTGCCGGATGGCCCGCTCCTGCCTGCGGTGCTCCGCCGCGTCGTCCTGACGGAGCCGCAGCAGCGCGTTGATAGAGGCCAGGAGTTCTTCGGCGGCCCGATTGGGCGCCGCCATCCGCACCGGCGTGCCCGGCTGCTCCCGGAGCTGCCGGGCACAGGACCGGATGTCCTACTCCAGCGTATAGAGCCGCAGGCCCAGCGCCGCGCACAGCGCGGCAAGCAGCAGGGCGGCTCTTATGAGCATATTTGGACCTCCTTGTCACCGGATCTCCCTCCGCCGGAACAGGACCAGCCCCGCAGCCGAGGTGAGGAGCAGCCACAAAAGGCCCGTGATCCAGCTCTCAAGGACCCCCGGCGGCACATTCTCAGTGCCGTAAGTGAAAAAGCTGCTTGTGAGGAGGTAGGGCCGCACCGCCTCCGCCACCGAGTTGATCAGCAGCCCCAAAGGCCCCAGGCCGTGGATTTGTACTGCACTCAGAAACAGCTCCCCGAAGGTGAGATATCCATAATAGACCACCGCGCCCAGACCGCTGCTGCGCAGGGAAAAGCACAGAAGATGAGCAAGTCCCACCGCCCCAATATACCGCGGAAACGCCGACAGTGTCCCCGTCAGCAGCCCTGCCCAGGCAAGGAGAAGGCGGTCCGGCTGGATCTGCCGGTGCTCCGAGAGCGGGAATCCCACTGCGAAAAAGACGGCCGCTGTCAGTAGGAACAGCACAGTACCCGCCAGCAGAGCGGAGCAGAGCTTGCCCAGATAGATGCGGCCCCAGGGCAGGCCGTAGGACACCTCATTGCGCAGCGTCCCCAAGCGCCTGGCCTCCCCGTCTGCCAGAGCGGCCAGGGGATAGCCGAGATAGAGCCCTATCACCAGGAAATCGCGGAAGCCCTCCATGGTCTGATGCAGGGGCGCGCCCGTCCAGGACAGGGCCACAACGCCCACCAAGAGCAGGTAGGCCGCGCACCAGATCAGATCCAGCCGCCGCCGGGCCATCCGCCAGAGCTCGGCGCTGAGATAGTTGAGCACGGCGGTTCACCCCCTTAGCTGATTTCCCTTTTTCGAAAGGTCAGGACGCCCGCGGCGGTGGTCGCCAGGAACCATCCGATCCCCACAGCCCAGGCCCAGCCCACCACAGACCAGTCGCCGATGCGGTCCATAATGCCCTCCAGCGGAGTGGTGAGCAGGATATCATGCAGCCGCAGCAGCAGTTCCCCCGCCATCGGGGAGGGCACGCTCACGGCCAGGGCCAGGAGCGCGATGATCTGTCCCATCAGGGCCACCACGCCTACGGCGATGAGGCTGGCCGCAGTACTGCTCTTCAAGAGGAAAAAGCACATGTAAAAGAGCGCCTGGGCGCCCAGCCACACAGGCAGGGCCGCCAGCAGGGCAAAGCCCACGCACTTCAGCGCCTCCAGCCAGGCCCCGTCTCCCGGCAGCAGAACTCTGCACAGAATACCGTACCAGAGTAGGATCACCACACAAGACGCCAGAGAGACCAGACAGCCCACCGCCAGCTTGCCCAGATAAATTCGGGCCCTGGGGATGCCGTATGCCACTTCATTTTTCAGCGTATTGAATTTATACTGGTCGGAAAAGACCATATCCGTGGTAATGGCGGAGGCATAATAGCCCATGGTCAGCAGATACAGCACCATGATAAAACCAGTCGAGGCGGACATGTTCGTCATATCGCCGTTCATCCACGCCCACATGCACACCAGCAGCGCCTCCAGCCCTCCCACGATGAGGAGAAACCCCCACAGGTATTTTCTGTGGGTGACCTTGTAGACCTCTGCCCGAATATAATCAACCATGGCGGACGCCTCCGATCAGACTCAGGAAATAGTCCTCCAGGGTGGTGTTTTTGTTCTCCGCACTGAACAGGGCCACGCCGGCCTCCACCAGCGCCGCCGTCACATCCTGCGGGCAGTCGAGAAAATGATAGAGCCGCAGGATATTCCCCGGCAGCACCTCATAGTCCCGGGTCCCCAGCCGCTGCTCCAGTACCAGCGCGGCCCGGGAGGCGTCGTCGACGGTGAGCTGAAGGCAGGCCCGGCACTTTTCGCTCAGCCGTCCGGCCGAGACCTGCTCCAACATTCTCCCCTGGTCGAGGAAGCCGTAATGCGTGGCGATATTGGACAGCTCGGAGAGGATATGGCTTGAGATGAGGATGGTGGTCTCCCGCTGGCGGTTGAGCTCCAGCAGGATGCTGCGGAACTCCACGATGCCCTCCGGATCCAAGCCGTTGATGGGCTCGTCGAGCAGCAGCAGATCCGGATGGTTCATCAGGGCCAGCGCCAGCCCCAGGCGCTGCTTCATCCCCAGGGAGAACTGCTTGAACTTCTTTTTGCCGGCGTCGTGGAGGCCCACCTGCTCCAGAGCGCGGTCCACACAGGCCTCCCCGGGGATCCCCCTCTGGCGGCGGTAATACTCCAGGTTCTCCCGCGCCGTCAGATAGGGGTAAAAGCTGGGGATCTCCACCATGGCCCCGACCCGGGCCCGGGCGGCGGAGATCCCCTTCTCACCGGTCTCTCCGAAGAGCTCGATCTCCCCGGAGGTGGGCACGGTCTGGGCGGTCAGCATGCGGATGATCGTGGTCTTGCCCGCGCCGTTGCGCCCCACCAGGCCGTAGATCTGCCCTTTTTCGATATAGAGGTCCACGCCCTCCACCGCCGCAGCGCCGCCGTACTTTTTGGTCAGTGCGCGGGTCACCAGTATGGGTTCCGACATATGGCATCAGCCTTTCTGTTTTGGGATCATGATGCCAGTATAGGGGACAGTCAACAAATCCCCCTAAATGAAAGGTGAAGAAATCATAAAGTTTCCTGCTGATCGTTCATTTTGAACCCGATCCCCCAGACCGTCTTGATATATTCCCGGTCCGAGGCCTTCGCCAGCTTGGAGCGGAGATTGGAAATATGGACGTTCACCGTGTTGTCGTCCCCGAAATATTCCCCGCCCCAGACATTTTCATAGAGCTGTTCCCGGGTGTACACCTTCTTGGGGTGGGACATCAGCAGCGCCAGGATATCAAACTCCCGCGCGGTGAGAGGGACCTCCTTCCCCGCTGCCGTCACCCGGACGGACTCCCGGTCCAGGACCAGGTCCGCGTGGGTCAGCAACCCCTGTCCGCTTCCCGCCGGAGCGGAGAACTGCTTATAGCGCCGGAGCTGCGCCTCTACCCTGGCCAGTACCTCGGCATTGTCGAAAGGCTTGGGAATGAAGTCGTCCGCCCCCAACCGTAGCACGTTGACCCGGTCCTCCAGCCCCGCCTTGGCGGAGAGGACCAGGATCGGCATCGTCTTCTTCTTCCGCATCTGGGCGATGAACTCCTCCCCGGTAAGGCCGGGGAGCATCAGGTCCAGCAGCACCAGATCATAATCATACTGCTCCGCCCACAGTACGGCCTCGCTGCCGGAGAAAGCGGGGCGTACGTCGTAGCCCCCGTCGGTGAGGATACGGCACAGCAGGCGGTTGATGTCCTGGTCGTCCTCCACCACTAAAATATGATACATATCCATTTTACCCTATTTCACCCGCAGCTTTTTTGCCAATTCTCCGTCCGGGTCCACATAGGCGGTCTGATAGGTGGTATATACCACCATTCCCGGCCTGACCCCGGCGGGTTTTTTCACGTATTTCACCGGCGTATAGTCCACCGGCACTTTCTTCCCCTCTCTGGCCTGAGAAAACCAAGCTGCGAGGACAGACGCCTCCTCCACGCTCTTGGCGTCGGGCACCTGTCCGCCGGTCCAGAGAATCACATGGGAGCCGTGGATCTTTTGCGTATGGAGCCACAGATCGCCCTTCCCCGCCTGCTTGGTGGTAAGGGCGTCGTTTTGCGTATTGTTCTTCCCCACGGAGATACGAAGCCCTGCGGTGGACCGGAACTCCATGGGCTTGGCGGCCGTTTTCATACGGGACGCCGCCTTGGCGCTCCGGCGGAGATATCCCGTGTCTGTGAGCTCTTGCCGGATCTCCATCAGATCCCGCTCGCCCTCCGCCAGCGCAACGGCCTCCAGAACGCTGTCCAGATATTCCAGCTCCCGGCGCCCCTTCTCGATCTGTTCTCCCAGCACCACTTCCGCCGTTTTGGCCTTGTTGTACTCTTTGTAGTATTTCGCCGCATTCTGCTGGGGCGTCAGCAGCGGGTCCAGCGGAATCTCCGTCTCCCTGCCCTCCGGGTCATAATAATCGGTGAGGCGGGCCGACTTCATCCCCTTTCGCAGCGCATAGAAGTTACTGGTGAGGATATCTCCCAATTCCCGCTTGCGCTCCCGGTCCCGAGTGGCCTCCCGCTCGATCTCCTGCTGCCCTACACGGCGCTCCACCCGCTCTCTGACCCGTTTCACGGCCTTCAGCAGCTCCTGGCCCCGCTGACCTACCCTCTCCGCCGTGCCCCGGGCGGCATAAAAGTCGTCCAGCAGCCGGGAGAAGGTCTCGTACCGCCTCAGCTGCGTACCTGGGCCATACTGCAAAATGGGGAGGAAGCTGAAGTCCACACCCTTACCGTCCCGCAGCAGGAGGTAAGGCACATATCCTTCCGCCCCCACGGCCTCCCGCAGGCGCTCCGCCTTTTCCTGCAGGGACTCGTTCCGACTCTCCCCGTCGGAGCGAAAGTCCAGCTCCCGCTCCAGGAGGGGGGACAACCCCGGGTGCGGCTCCGGCAGATGATAAAACAGGCCCGGCATCACGCCGCGCTGCCCGGTGGTGACATCCCCCTCCACCCGGCGGATGCAGTCCAGGATCCGTCCCTCTGCGTCCAGCAGGATCAGATTGGCCCGGCGGCCCATGGCCTCCAGCACCAAGGTCCGGGGTACACGGTCCCCCAGCTCGTCCACCACTTCCAGGCGCAGGAGAACGATGCGCTCCAGCTCCGGCTGCTCCAGCGCCAGGATGCGCCCTCCGGTGAGGTGCTTGCGCAGCAGCATGCAAAACATGGGGGGCTGTGCGGGATTTTCCCGTACCTCTTTGGTGAGGTGCATCCGCGGGCCGTTGGGGCTTGCGGAGAGAAGCAGCTTTACATTCTCCCCCGCTCCCCGGATGGCCATGACCACCTCATCCCGGCTGGGTTGGTAGATCTTGTCGATCTTCCCCCCCTCCAGGGTCCTCCTCAGTTCCTCCACCACGGCGGTGAGGCAAATCGCGTCCAGGGCCATGCGTCACTCCCCCATCATCAGGGTGAAGAGGGCATTGAGGCGCTCCGTCTTCCCCTGGAGATACAGATATCCGAACAGCGCCTCCACCGCCGTGGCGGTCTGGTACTCCTCCCGGCTGGCGGCCCTGGGAATGGAGTGGGGGTTGGTATTCCGGCCACGACGGAACACATCCGCCTCTTCCTCTGTAAGGATCGGCAGGATTTTTTCCGCCATGGCGGCCTGGGCCGGTGCAGCCACAAAGTGGACCGTGGCCCGGTGGAGCCCTTTGGAGGTGGCTTTCCCGTGAAGGCACAGCCAGGAGCGCACCATCAGCTCGTAGACCCCGTCTCCCAGATGGGCAAGGCCCAGATTGCTGATCGCCCGAATCTCATCCGGTGCGGCATTCAGATGAAAATAATCTGTCATGGTATTTTCTCCAGTAAAATAGAAATCATAGTAGATATATAAGGTAGTATACTGCAAACCCAGGGAAAACACAATCATCTGAAAAAAGGAGTCTTTACCATGCCCTATCCTTTCGAGCTGCGCCCCCTGCCCTTCAGCTATACCGCGCTCTCGCCCGAGATCAGCGAAACCACCCTCCACTTTCACCATGACAAGCACCTGCAAGCCTATGTGGACAATCTGAACAAGGCGCTCACCGACTGCCCGGAGCTGCAGCGGCTGTCCCTGGAGGAGCTCTTGCAGACCCTGGACCAAATCCCCGAGCCCAAGCGCACCGCCATCCGCAACAACGGGGGCGGCGTGTATAACCACTACCTCTATTTCGACTGCATGGGCGGTAAGGGCGGGCACCCCTGCGGTCCGCTGGCCCAGGCCATGGACCGTGCCTTCGGCTCTTATGAGGAGTGGAAGCTCCGTATGAAGGAGGCCGCTATGGGGCAATTCGGCTCCGGCTATGCCTGGCTCGTCTGCGGCAACGGCGGCGGGCTCTCCGTTGTCAAGACCCCCAACCAGGACTGCCCCATCACCCAGGGGCAGTGGCCCCTCCTGTGCATTGACGTCTGGGAACACGCCTATTACCTAGACTATCAGAATCGACGGGCAGACTATGTGGATGCCTGGTTCGATCTCATCAAGTGGGATTTTGTGCAAAATAGATACGACGCCAGGGGCTGAGGAAGCAAAGGGGGCCGCGGGATATCCCGCGGCCCCCCGCTTTGCATGGCGTCTCTTTCCGCGCGCAGACGTACTTCACTGAACCGCTTGTTCCCAAAGCCGCTCCAGAAGCCTCCGACAAGGCGCAAACAGGAAAAAGGCGATGACAAAATTGCTGACACAGTGCAGCACGTCGAAGGGAATCCCTGCCACCCAGGTGACGGCGAACATCCGGAACCCTCCCACAGGCAGATAGACCAGCGCACACAGCGCCCCAAAGGCCAGGCCAAAGCCGCCGGACAGGATGGCCCAGCCCAGGCGGGAGTCCATCTTTCTCAGGGCCCAGGCCAAGACAGCCAGCACCGCCCACACATATAAGTAGCTGATGACCCAGGTACCAGCCCCCCAGATCAGCATTTCCAGCACGACAAAGACACAAAGGATGTAGGCCACTGCTCCACCGAATACCACTGTATATACCATGACCAGCAGAGACACCGCTTCCACATTGGGAAGCGCCGCCATCGCCACCTGGAGCCCCACCAGAATCGCGCCCAGCAAGGCGAAGAGCACCAGCCTCCCGGTGCTCAGACTCATCCCCTTCATCAGTAAGTCAACAGGGAGAGTCCATACTGTTCCCCGTCTGCGATCACAGTGCTGTCCGCGCTGGTGGGCAGTTCCTCTCCGTCTCTGGTGATACACCACCATGTCCGGTCCTCATCGGAGGCCGTCTCGCCGTCCACCGTCCTGATATAGAGGCCATAGGCCCCCTCCTCTCCGGATACCAGCCCCTCCTGCTCCCGTAGCGCGTCTCCCAGGTGTTCGGCCGCAGTGCGCAGTACGATGGTCTTCGTGCTCTGATCCCCGTGGGTAATCTCCACCGTGATGGTTTTCTCACCCGCCACAGGCCTGGGGGCGAATGTCCGATAGATCATCAGCAGCACCACGGCGGCAATGACCAGCGCCGCCAGCCCCAAAAGCAGCTTTTTATTTTTCAATACAGGCTCCCCTTTTCGCGTTTTTCTCAGTTTATCATATTTCACCCATACAGGCAATCAAAAAGGGGACCGCCGCAGCGGTCCCCCTGGCTTTTACTGGGGCTTCTGATTCTGGAACTTGGCGGCGGCCTGCTGGACCTTGCTGGCTGCGGCGGGCTCTACCTGATACCAGCCCTTGGACTGGGCTTTCTGGAAGAGGTCGCTCTGGATCATGTGCTCCTCATGCAGGATGCGGAGAAAGTCGTCCCGCAGCTTGACGTTGACGCACTCAGAGGCAAAGGTATCATAGTTTCCGGTCATCTTTTTCTCCGTGAGGATGAGGTCGGTGATGCGCTCCTGATCGTTCATGGGGTGTCCTCCTTAGTTCAGATAGGTCAGCAGGCAGTCATAGTTCTGCTTGTGCTTTTCCGCATACTGCCGGAAGCAGGTCTTCAGATCCTGCTCCGTGCACTCCTGCTCCGCAGCCTGATATTTGCAGCACAGGACCTTTTCAAAGCCCAGCTGGTCCTCCAGAGCGGACAGCTCTTTACTGGTGAGATTCGCCATTTTGGGATGCCTCCTTCATCATCAGATTGCATCCACAGTATGTCCCTTGACGGGGAACGCTATTCATGTTTCCCGCAGGATGGGCCGGCCGCGTCCGTCAAAGGAAAAGAGCACGAAGCGCCTGCCCCCAAAGCCCTCGATGCGCCCCAGACAGAAGAGCTCCGGAAACGGAAATTCCCGCTCCGGTTCAAATGGGCATGCCAGTGTGAGCCCCTCCCCATCCCGCCGGCACAGGATCCGTCCCAGCCGGGAGGCCGACTGTCGGAGCCTCCGCTCCCCCAGCTCCAGCCTGCCCCCCTCCGCCCAGGACCAGCCCTGCGGAGGCGTCTCTTCGCCCCGAAAGGAAAACGCCATCTCCGCCGCACCGCCCAGGACCGGCCAGGCGCCCCGGCGTCGCAGCTCGTCCAGGGAGAAAGTGCGGCGGACCAAAAGCCTCCCGTTCTCCGGCGTCATCGTGCCGAGAAGAACGCTGCCGCCCCGGCCCCGCAGGTAGGCTTTGTACAGTCCCCGGCCGTCGTCGGGGCGCTCCGCCGCGATGGACGCCCTGGGCCCCTCCTCCCGGACGGACAGCGCTCCCACCCCCCCGTCCAGCGCAAAGCGCTGCTCCATGCCGAGCCCCCCTTTCTTCCCCACCATTCTATGCAGGTCACAGGAAAGTTTTTCCTCACCGAATTTGTGGACATAATATCCCTTTTTCTATTGCATGACTTGGTCGAACTCTGTATAATAAGGTTTGTTCTTGTTCATGACAAGCTGATAATTATTTATAGTCCATCTTAACATTGGAGGGGAAGGCATGAGCGCACAGATCCATGAAGACTCCCGCACGCTGGCCTGGAAAGAGCTGGTTACTCAGCTCCCCGGTATATTGGGCGTGGAGTTCAGTCTGGAAAACGGTGCGATCCGAGAGGTCCATATTCTCTCCGATCAGTCCCGCAATCCCAAGCAGATCGTCCGCGATGTGCAGTCCGCCATGTTGGCCCGCTTTCAGGTGGAGTTGGACCATCGCGTCATCAGTGTGGCCCAGGTCCCCGGCGCCATCGCCGGCAGCCGGGGGCGGCTGATCTGTGACCGGCTGGAGCTCACCACGGGGCGGGACGGTTCCTCCGCCGCTGTTCACCTTCTGCTGGAGGACAAGGTCTTTATCGGTAAGGCCAAATGTGATCTCACCACCACGGGGCGGCTGCGTTCCATCGCCCTGGCCACCGTGGATGCTCTCAACCAGCTCCCCGCTCCCGGCAGCTCTTTCTCGGTGGAGGAAGTTCGCTCCACCGCACTGGGCGAACACCAGGCCATGCTGGTGGGACTGCTTTTGAAATCCGGCGGTAAGACGGAGGCGCTTCTCGGCGCCTGCTATGAGGGAGAGGATTCCAATTTTTCCGTAGTCATGGCCACGCTGGACGCTGTAAACCGGCGTCTTCCCACATTGCCCCGGGCGGATTCCACCTTTCGGAACGCCTGAGCGGCTTCTTTTTTGAGCGAAGCGGATATAGCCTGTCTCTAGCGGTTGACAGAGTACTGTCACAGGAGGCTGTATTCGATGAAAAAGGCAAAGTTCATGATGGCCCTTACTTCCCTGGTTTCCCTGATCCTGGCCGGCGGCGCTTACTTCAACATCCGCTGACCGCGCACCCCCATTATCCGCCGCGAGAGTCGGGCAGCCGGTAGCGGCCGGCTGCCCCCTCCCCCGGCGCCCTGCTTTACAGGAGGCACCTATGCGTTCTGTCATAAAGTGGTATATGATTCTTATCGGCGCCCTCGGCCTCGTCATCAGTCTCTCTTCCGCAAGGCGCTTTTTCTTTTTCCGCGCGCAGCCATGGACCGGCCATGAGATCGGTGTTTTTGTCGCGCTGGCCCTGCTGTGCTGGGTCTGCTGCTGTCTCCCTCTCTATGTGCGTGACGACTGTACCGTGGATCTCTCCTTCATCAGTGTGCTGGCCTCTATCTTGGTCATGGGCCCCGAGGCCGCCATCGTCATCAATCTGATCACCTATCCGCTGGTGGTCGTCCCTGCTCCCGACGGCAAGGGATACAGCCATATTCTCAACACCTCGCCTGTCAAAACACTCTTTAATTTGGGCAATCACAGTATCTCCTACGCCATCGCCGGGCTTGCCTATTATGCCGCCGACGGCATCCCCGGAGATATCGTTCTCCCCGACGTGCTGCTTCCGGCGGCCCTCTTTATCGTGCTCTCCATGGCGGCCAACGTGGTGGTCATCATGGTCTATTACATGATCAGTCAGAACATGAAGCCGTTCCCCACCGTCTTTCTCATGTTTGGAGGTCTGGTCCCCAGCATCGTCTGCTCCGCGCCCATCGGCTACTTTCTGGCCATGCTGCTGGGCATGCAGAACGGAGCCTGGCTGGCCCTGCTCTTCATGCTGCCCGTCCTCCTGGCCCGGTATTCCTTCAAGCTCTATCTCGACGGCCAGCGGCAGCAGTACAGCATCGTGAAAGCCTTTGCCGCCGCGCTGGAGGCCAAGGATACGTATACCTTGGGCCATTCCAGCCGGGTAGCCGCCTATACGGTCCGCATCGCTCAGGCGATGAAGCTCCCTGAAAAACGCATTCGTCTGCTCTCCGATGCCGCGCTGTTCCACGACATCGGCAAAATCGGCGTCCCCGACTCGATTTTGCAGAAGCCGGGGGCCCTCACGCCCGAGGAGCGGGCGATCATCCAGCGTCACCCCCAGCAGGGCGTGGATATCCTGCGCAATATCGGCGCCTATCAGGAGCTCATCCCCCTGATCCTTCACCACCATGAGTTCTACGACGGACGCGGATATCCCGATGGCACCGCCGGAGATCAGGTGCCGCTGGAGGTCTATATCCTGGGGGCGGCGGACGCCTATGACGCCATCACCAGCGACCGCCCCTACCGCAAGGGCCGCACCCCCGCCCAAGCGGCAGAGATTCTGCGGTCCGAGGCCGGCAAGCAGTTCCACCCCCAAGTGGCTGAAGTGGTGGCAGGCATGAGCGAGCGGGGCGAGCTTGCACTGGAGGAGGACGCTCCGGTTTCCGAGGAGGCGGGTTCCGCATGCTGACGGCCGCCGTGCTCTGCTCTCTGACGGTCGGCTGGTGTACAGGAGGCCGGCTGAGCCGCTTTGAGCGCGCCGGAGTGCGGGCGCTCCTGCTTCCGGTGGCCGCTCTGCTGCTACAAGGCGCACTGCCTCTTCTTCCCTCCCTTGCCCCCCTGCTGGTGGCGCTCTCCTATCTTCTTCTGCTGCTCTTCGTCTTTCTCAATCGGCACCTGCACAAAACCGCGATCTTTGCAGGTCTGGGCGGATTCTGCAACGCTCTGGTCATCTTTTCCAACCATTTTCGCATGCCGGTTTCCTCCCGCGCGTTGTCCCAGCTCTCTCCCGAAGGGGTCTCCTCCCTTCTGAACGGTGATATCCCCATGTACTGCCTCGCCGGACCGGACACCCGTTTCCTCTTTTTAGGCGACATACTCCACTGCCCGCTCCCTTTGATCGGAGGGTTTGCCAGTCTGGGCGATATTCTGCTGGCCATTGGCGTGTTTTTCTGCATCCTGAAGCTGATGGGGCCCGTCAGGCTCCCCGGCTGGATGGTCAGCGGCTGAACCGGAATCCAAAAGGACCGCGTACCATAATACTGGTACGCGGTCCTTTTCACGTCTCAAAAAAACGCTCCAGACACATCTTTACTCCATGCTCCTCATTGGAGCAGACCGTCTCATCGGCCACTGCGCGCAGCTCGGGCGCGGCGTTGGACACCGCCACGCCCAGACCCGCCAGCCGGAGCATCTCCCGGTCGTTGGGGGCATCTCCAATGGCCACCGTTTCTGCCGGGTCAATGCCTTTCATCTCCAGCAGTACCCGGAGGGCATTGCCCTTTGAGACGTCCCGCGGCAGGATCTCCAGATAGGTATCCTCGGAAAAGACCGTGCGGGCCAGGCCGGTGATGCGGGGGTCCATCCACGCCTGCACCGCGCGCATATAGTCGTGCGTCTCGGTCATCAGGGTCTTATTCCAGGGCTTGTAGGAATCCTCCACCGTTGCGGGCGCCGCCGGCCGCTGTTCCTTTGCGATCAGGTCCTCCACGTAGGTGTTGACCCGAAAGGCACAGAAACTGTCCAGCTTATAATAGGCCACCGCCCCCATCCTGGGAAACCGCTCCAGCGCTTCCGCCATCAGCGGATACACGTCCGGCGGAAGCGTCTCGCGGTAGAGGACCCTGTCGTGGTCGCTCAGGTCCACCACCTGTCCGCCGTTCCCCGTGATCACAGGCAGGTTGATCCACGGCAGCAGCTCGGGAAAGACCCGGATGGCGGCGGGTGCGCGGCCGGTGGCCACGGTGAAGAGCCCGCCTCCCTCCACATGCCGTCGGATCGCCGCCAGATTTTCCGGGTCAAGCTGAGCCCGCTCATTGAGGAGGGTATGGTCCATATCGGAGACCAGAAGGCGCTTTCTCACAGGCGCGGCCCCCCCGGCTCCCCCTTTTGGGCGGTGGCGCGGCGGGCCAGCTTGACGCCGGAGAGCATCACCGAAAAGACAAACCAAAAGATCACCATGACGCGGGGATAATTCCACAGGTAGTCGGCCAGACAGTCCACCAGGATGCCCGCCACGGCGGCGGCGGCGCCAATGGTGATGAGGCGCACCTCATGGGAGCAGTGGAGCCTTGCCGCCTTGGACGCTGCCTTGACCCCGGAGATCATGGCAGCCAAATAAGACACGATGCCAATGAGGCCGGTCTCCAGCCAGATCTGCAAATAAAGGTTGTGGGCGTGGACAAAGGGCGCCGTGCCGTGATAGAGGTTCAGGTCCTTGATGGCCAGCCGCACCGCATCGGTACCCAGCCCCGCGCCCCGGACAGGGCGTTCCCGGATCATCTCCAAAGCCGCCTGATACAGTGGGAAGCGGCTGGAGGTGGAGCTGTCCTTCAGGTTGAAAATCGTAAGGATCCGGTTGAAAATAGTGTCCGGCAGCATGGGAAGCGCCAGCAGGCCCAGGAGGATCAGCCCTGGGATCAGCTTCCGGTTCCACAGGAATACAAAGACCGCCGCCGACACCACCGCGCCGATCCAACTGGCTCTGGAATAGGTCATGCCCAAAGCCATGATACCCACGCCCGCCGCGCACAGCGCCCCCAGGCGGCCCCAGACAGATTTGCTGCACAGCACCAGCGCCGCCGCCAGAGGAATGAGCATCACCAATACCTCGGCAAAGGCGTTTGGATTCTCAAAGACCGAGAACACCCGGCCCGGCATCCCCTCGTTGAGGAGGGGGTCCACATAGGAGTAGTTGACCTCCACCCCCTGGATACGCTGCACGATGCCATAGGCCCCGGTACAGAACATGGCCAGAGAGGCAAATCCCGCCAAGCGCTTGAGTTGACCCGGGCGCTCCACACTGCTTACTGTCACCGCCACGCAGAGCATACCGGTCAGATGGAAAAAGAGGAAGCGCAGGGACAGCGCCGAGGAATAGGACACCGGCCAGGCCAGACATACTGCCCCGGCAAAAATGACCGCATAGGGCCCTACGCTCTTGAGGTCCAGCCGCAGAGCCCGGCTGCGCATACCGCCCGCCAGGAAAAGCAGCGCCATGAGAACAAAGCCCATCAGGGAGTAGCGATTGTCCCAGTTGTCGTAGGGCACCACCATGACCGCCAGCATCAGCCAGCCGATGGCCGCCGGCGTCTGCTCCCCCGCCCCAAAGGCCAGAAGGGCGCACACGCTGTTGTCGAATACCGGCCGGAACTTTCGGTAAATCCAGTGCAGAAGCGCCGCCGGGAGATTGAGCAGCGTCTCCATTGCCCGGCAGATCAGGCTGTCCCGCCATGCCCTGGGGAGGACCCCCTCCCGGACCAGAAGGCTCATAACGGCGCTTGCGTGAAACCAGCGGGTCCACACGCGGGACACCCCCCGCAGGAACCTGGCCAGGCCGCTCTCCTCATACCAGCCGTATAACACATACCACAGCCGCAGCAGAAGTCCTCCCACCGCGCTGTTTTCCATCATCTCCAAGGGAAACGCCTCCTCTTACCGGTTCTTGAGACTGTACATCAGGGCCAGCGCCGTATACCACCGCCGGCGCACCAGATTGGCGACGATCTGCTTATTCCGTCCCAGGCCCTGGGGCTTCAGCTTCCGGATCGCCTCCGCCATCTCGCTCTCCAGCGCATAGGCCGCCACCCTGCGCTTCTTCTCCTGCATGGTGGCCGGATTGCCGGCGGCAAATTCGTTGCCTATGGCGATGAGGAGCCCCGCCCAGCAGGTGCTCTCTCTCCACTCCGGATCGTCGTCGTCCAGCCCGTACCTGGCCGCCAGGGCGCTCTTATCCGCATAAAATTTTCGGAAGGTATCCATATAATCCGGGAGGTAATTCCGGGTCACGGAGGCCGGATTTTGCAGATAGTAGTACAGGGGCGCATCCACCATTGCCAGCCTCCGGGAAAGGCAGAAGTATTCCATCAGAAACAGCTCGTCCTCCAGATAAGCGCCGGAAAAACGCAGGTCGTGCTCTGCGAGGATGGCCCTGGAAAAGAGGAAGCGCCAAATGTATCCGTTAAGGACCTCGCCCGGCTTTCCAAGGCGGCTGCCCAGAAGCCGGTCCACCACCCCCCTCCGGATCTCCTCCGAGCCGTACACCCCCGACGGCATGGCGCCGGGTTCAGCCCACTTCTCCCCGTCCGGACGCACATTCCAGTGGGCGCACCCCGCGGTATCGGCCTGCCCCGAACGGAGCGCATCCAGCAGGGTAGCGCACAGCTCGGGGGCGATCCAGTCGTCGGCATCCACAAAAAGAATGTGCTCCCCCGCCGCCGCCTGCATCCCCAGGTTCCGGGCGGAACTCACCCCGCCGTTGGGCTTATGGAACACCCGCACACGTCCGTCTCCGGCTGCGTATCGGTCACAGAGCCCTCCGCTTCCGTCCGGGGAGCCGTCGTCAATGAGGAGCAGCTCCCAGTCCTGAAAAGTCTGTGCCAGTACGGACTCCACACATTTGGGGAGAACAGCTTCCGCCTTGTAGACGGGAACGATGATGGAAATGATGGGCATGAGGTTTCCTCCTCGCTTGCGCTCAATCCGAATCAGGACGCCGCAGCCGGTGCGTCCATGTGCCGCGTCGATTGGTGATATTATATCGTTCTTTTCCCTGAAATGCAACAGCAGCTTCCGGGCCGACCGCGGGCATCCCCCGCGTAAACGGCAGAGAGCGGCTTCGGTCCGCACCAAAGCCGCTCTCTCAGGACGATCCGCGCCTATGCCTTCCGCCCGGCGCCACGCGGGGTCAGTTCAAAACGATCTCATTGACAGCCTCTATCAAATCGACCACATCGGCTCTCGCCACCAGGGACACCGGCGTCCCATCCACCACCGCAAGGCAGTTCGTTCCGTCGTACCGGTACAGCTCGATCCGAACTTCTGGGTAGTTTTCATTGTCCAGATGGACGGTCAGGCCGATCTCCTTTTTCTGCGTTGGGCGTTCGTCTGTAAAGCTCTCGGCCTTGAGGGATTCCAGCGCGCTCTGGAGATCGCCGATCTCCAATTCCTCCCCCAAATAGGAGTAGGTGCGGCCGTCTCCGCTCCCTTCGGCGGTTATGCTGTATGCGGCCCCCTCCAGGGAGATATCGAGCTGCGTGACGTCAGAAAAGTCTGCGGAGAGCACCTCAAGATGGCGGAGCGCGTCATAGGAGGCGTCCATCAGCGCCTTATATTCATTCGCTGTGATCCGGTAGACAATCCGGGAGTCTCCCACCCTTGCGTATGCCGTGATCTCCTCCTCGGCAGTACCTTCCTCCTGATCGGAGGCTTCTTCGGCGGCTTTTTGCTCCTCCGGGTCCCGGCTGATCTGGAGGGCAAAGGTCTGGGTGATCTCATTGCGCGCCTCGTCCTCATATGTGTAGTCCACCGTGACCGTGAGCTCCGGCGTATCCAGTCCGCAGGTCTCCAGCTCCTCCGCCGTGGCGTTGTAGGTCACATAATCGGTCAGGCTCAGTCCGCTGATTTTTTGCAGATAGGCATCTACTCTGGATGTATCAAGCGGCAGCAGGCTCCCCGCCCGTTCCGCAAAGTATACATCCTCCTCGCAGTAGGTGTTGCCGCTGTCCTCCTCATAGGTGATGCTGTACGATTCCGTACCGGCGAACCGGATCCCCGTCACTTTGTCAAAATCCGGCGTTTCATCGTGATCGATCATATCGCTGAGGCCGGCGTCAAAATAGTCCAGCGGATCATTCTGCACCAGATAGACGTTTCCGTCCCCAACGGAGACATACCGCTGCGAATCCATGCTGCTGTAATTGCCCAGCAGGATTTCCCAGGTCTCATCCGCCGTTGACAGGCAGATGGTGCAGATCGGTTTATCCAGGCCATACTGACCGTAATCCTCCACGTCTTCGATGATAAAGGAAACGCCGAAAGCCCGAAACAGTTCCAACCTCTCCTGGATCTTTTCCTCATCCACCGGGAATGCCGCATCCCCGTCATAAAGCCATGTGTCCTCTTTGTGGAACGCGAGTGTTTCGGCCCCGTATTCCCAGGACAGTGTCTGCACAGCGTCGCTATCGATCTCCAAAACGATGGCATCGCTGTTCCGGATCACCTCCTTATGCTCCTCATACCGAATGACGCCGAATGTCGCGGCACAGGCCGCAAGCAGAAGTCCCAACAGTATCACGAGCCTCCTAGACCGTTTCACTCTGCATCCTCCTTCTCCTCAAAATCACGCCCATCCCAATCCCCAAATACAGGAGCGGGAACACACCGATCATCGCCACTTTCAAAAGGGAAGCCGTGGAATCCCGAATGGTCAGATAGTTATAGTTCAAGGATTTGCTGCGGATCGCCATCGCGTCGCTTTCGCCGACGAGGGAGGCGAGGGCATTCATGGTCAGGTCCACGTTTGCGCCGGAGGAATATGCATTGTACATATCCTCCAGGAAGCTGGAAGAGGAAAACCAGACCATGCCTCCTCCGCCGTCACAAGAGACAGATACGGCGACTGTAAACGGGCCGTCTATGTCGCCCTCTTCCTTTTCATACGTTGTAATGTCATACCCGTCCACCTTGCTGAACGAGGCGTCGGAAGTGGTGAGCAGTTCCGTTACAGTCGCGCCGACGGCAGAGCCGCTTACCGTCAGCGCCTGGGAGATGGGCATGATGGGATAATAGTGCTCCTCAATCAGCGAGTCCGTGATCTCGCTGCTGGACATATCCGGCAGGAGCACATAGGGCAACTGGAAAGCATAGTGCTCCCGGTCCGCCTCCACGACGACCCCCTCCTCTGTGCTTACGCCGTAATCCGCCAGAAGGCTGTAGAGATTTTCCAGGACCCCGCTTTCCGTGGGTCCGGCCATGACCAGCAATTTCCCACCGCCCGTCACATAGTCGGCCAGCAGCTCCTTTTCCTCTGCGGAAATGTCGCTCTCCGGTCCATAAATTACTACGCAGTCGGCTTCCTCCGGCACTCCGTCCGCCGTCAGCAGCGAGAATGTGCTGCACTCCATGTTTTCCTTTTCGATCTGCTCACGGAAGGAAGCGGGAAGCTCCGCCTCCCCATGCCCTTCCAACAGGTACAGTTGGGGCTGCTCCTCGTTCACCACATAATCGATCGCGGAGGTGATGGACCCCTCTCCATCAAAGGAAGTATTATAGGAGTAGGAATACAGGTCCGCTTCCTGGAGGTAGATGTCATCGTATCCGATGAACCGGCTGCGTTCTCCGCACTCCACGACGAGGCTGTTGTTCGAAACGGTCTCATCCGTATATTGCTCGGCAAAGGTGGGGAAAACATCCGGATTCTTTTTGACGATTTCAATATGGTCAGAGAGGCTTTCATACTTGCTCAGCAGGTTCTCGATCGCCTCATCCTCTTTGCCGGACTGTACGATCCAGTAGATCGTCACGTCCTCTTCCAGTGCGTTCACCACCACCTTTGTGTTGCTGGTGATGGAGTAGAGCTTTGAAGCGCTGATGTCATACTTGGTCATGGATGTGGGCAGAGCGGAGGCGAAAATATTCACCACAATCAGGAGAGCCAGCATGATGGCGGTGATCACGAGGGAATAGCCGCCCCCCCGAAAGGCAATTGTATGCTCTCTCGCCGGTTCTGAGGAGGAACTGCGTTTCAGATCTTTTCTCATCAATTATACCTCCTCTTCTCCAGCGACTGCACGGAAAGGAACAGGAAAAAGACGATCACGCTCATATCATATACGATCGCCGTCAGATCAAAGGCGCCGTTTACAAATGTATCGAGCCGTGCAAACAGAGACAGCTTTTCCATGAGGTCCGGCAGCAGGCCCTCCAGAGCCGCCCCGTCCAGCACATTCACAAGGATGAGCACGGCGGCCAAAGCAAAGCAGCAGCCATAGGCCAGGTTTTCATTTTTGGTCAGGTACCAGATCACGGCGCCCAGGGCAAGAATGAGGACGCCGAAGGCGATCACGGTCCCCATGGCCGTAGACGAGACATGCTCCGACAGCCTGACACTGTAATAATTCAAGAGGATCACCGCAATACCGATACCAGCCGCAAATCCCTGGTTGTCCGTCAGAGATGAAAGGAATATGCCCAGTGCGATCAGCGCGGCGCCCATCATAAAAAATGCGAAAATGGATCCGTATGAGGTTGCCAGATACACCTCGCCGAACTGTGCGAAGATCAGCGGATAAAAGGAAATGATACACAGCGGGATCAGGTAGACCACCAGAAGCGCCAGGTATTTCCCCACGATCACCTGAACGGTGGTGATCGGGAGGGAATACAACAGTTGATCGGTCTTCTGCCTGCGCTCCTCCGCAATGACACGCATCGTCAGAATGGGTACGATGACCGCAAGGACTATGCTGCAGAAGCTGAGGACAAACTCAAAATTGCTGACGGCGGCCTGGATATTGTAGAGCATAGCGCCGATGCCCACGAACACCAGCAGGAGCGCACCGAAAAGATAGGCGGTCAAAGAGTGGAAATAGGACCGCAGTTCGTGCTTCAAAACGGCAATCATTGCTCAGCCTCCTCGCTTTCTCCACATCCGGCGTCCGTTCCGGCATCTGACGCCGGGGCGCCCTGCCGGGCATTGTCCGTCAGTTCCAGGAAAATGTCCTCCAGATTTGCCTTTTTCAAGGTCATTTCCAGCAGGGCCTTTTTCTGTTCCGCGAATGCGAAAAATACCGCGCGGGATACCTCATAAATATCATCGTGCTCTGTTTTCAACCGGGCCATGACGTTGCCTGCGGCCTCCCGCTCGAGGTCCAGCCCCGTTATCCGGCCGACGCCGGAAAGGATATCCCTCACCTCCTGTTCGGTCGCCTCTGCGGTCAATGTGATCTCACTGGGCGCCAGCAGCCGCCGTTCCAGGTTGCCGGGCTCGTCAAAAGCCACCAGCTTTCCCTTTGCAATGATGAGGATCTGGTCGCAGATCGTCTGGACCTCGGAGAGAATGTGGGAGCTGAAAACGACCGTGTGTTCCCGTCCAAGCTCCCTGATGAGATCGCGTATTTCGATGATCTGGATGGGGTCCAGCCCGACGGTCGGCTCATCGAGGATAATGACCTTCGGGTTTCCGAGCAACGCCTGGGCGATTCCGACCCGCTGCTTATAGCCCTTGGAAAGGGCTGAAATCCGCCGGTTTTTTACCCCATCGATCCTTGTCTGTCCCACTACCCGGGTGATTTGCCGGTCGAGCTCTGCGCCGTGCAGACCCTTTGCCTCCCCTACAAACCGCAGATACTCCAGTGGGGTCTCATTCATGTAGAGCGGGGGCTGCTCCGGGAGATAGCCGATGCGCTTTTTGGCCTTTTCCGCCTCTTCAAAAATATCATATCCATCGATCCTGACATGCCCCTCCGTCGCGGACAGGCACCCGGTCATAATATTCATAGTGGTCGACTTTCCCGCGCCGTTCGGTCCCAGGAAGCCGTAAACATGGCCCTCCTCGATCTCAAAGGAAAGGTCATCGACCGCCATGAAATCGCCGTAGTATTTTGTCAAGTGCTCAACTGTTATCATAGTCTGCCTCCTCGAACCTATGTTGGCCATCCCGCCGTCCGTCCCCGCCTGAAAAAGGCCGGCGCACCCGGACAGCGTTTTTCCCTTCCGCCGGTCCCATTGCCCGCGCGCAAACAAGGGCCAGTTCTATTGTAATCTCTTGCGCTGAAACGACGCTGAAGCCTTTTGTAAAAATTTTTTGAACAAAAAAGGCGGAGAGGCACCTTCTCCTCTCCGCCCCCGAAAACGGACGCTAAACGCAGGGTAGTTCCACAAAAAAGCTGTTGACCCCGTCCTCACTCTCCGCCCAAATGCTCCCTCTATGCTGCACCACAATATTCTCCGCGATGGAGAGGCCCAGACCAAAGCTCCCGTCCCTGCTTCGGGCCCTATCCACGCGGTAAAACCGTTTGAATATGTTTTTAATATCTTCCGGCGGGATGCGCTCTCCCTGGTTTTTTACAACCAGTCTGCAGCGCCGGTTCCCCTGCTTTTGGAGCGTCACCCAGGCAGTCCCGCCGGGAGAGGAATACTTCAGCGCGTTGTCCAGCAAAATGTCCATCAGCCGCTGCAGCAGTGCCGTTTCCCCGGAAACAGAAATATCCCGGTCGATCCGGACGTCCAGGCGCAGCCCCTTTTCAAAAAAGGCTGGCTCAAAAGGGAGCACGGCATTGGCGGCCAATCTGCTGAAATCCACAGTACCGACGGTGGGCCTCGATTCGGCGTTGTCCGTCCTGGCCAGCTCCAGCAACTGTTCAATCAGCTCCCGCATCTGCCGGGACATAACCAGAATGTGGGATAAAAATTGGGCTTTATATGCCTCGCTGTATTCCGGGTCGCTCATGAGTTCTGCGTTTGTCATAATGACCGTCAGGGGCGTTTTCAGTTCGTGCGACGCATCCGCCACGAACTGACGCTGCTGCTTCCATGCCAGCTCCACCGGCCTTACCGCCCATCCGGAGAGAAGGATGCTTATGGCCAGAAACACCCCGAACCCGAGCCCTCCAAGAAAAAGACAGGTTTTCGTCAAATGGTCCAGCGTGGCGACCTCGCTGGAGATATCCGTAAATACCAGGCATTGGTCGATCGGCGTACCGACCCGGTAATACCGCAGATGGTACCCCTCGATCACGCCGAACGCCTTGGGGGAAGCAAACGCCATATCGATCAGATCGCTCAGAAATGCATCGTTGGACAAGTCATAATAGCCTCCGCTGGTCGCTATCAGCTCTCCCCGTGGACTCACCTGGAGTATAAAGTACGGTAGGCGCACTTCTCCTCCGGACTCATTGGGGATACCGGGGTGAAAGGGCTGGCTGGCAATGTTCTGCATCATGGCAATGCTCTCGGTTTCTAGATTCGCCCGCGTAAAATAGAACACAAGCCCCAAGATCACACCGAGCATGATGGTGACAATACTCATGTTGATCATCACAAATTTAAATCGCAGTTTTCGGATCATGCTACTCCTCCTCCAAATGGTAGCCCAGTCTGCGGATCGCTGCAATTCGGATGTTCGAACCGATGCTGGCGAGCTTTTTTCTCAGGAACCCAATGTAGACCTCCACATGGTTTTCTACCGCTTCGGAGTCGAAGCCCCACACCCTAGCGAGGATTACTTCCTTTGACAGGTTCCTCCCGCCCGCCTGCAGCAGAAACCGCATGACGTCGAATTCCTTGGCCGAAAGACGGACTCTGTTTTCTCCGCAGATCAGCATGGCGGAAGAGAGATCCAGCGAGGTGTTCCCAAACCTGACCTCGTCCACCTGCGCCCCCTGCCTGCGCAGCAACGCGTTGATGCAGGCCAGGAGTTCCCTCGCATCGAAAGGTTTTGTGAGATAGTAGTCCGCGCCGGCGTTCAGCCCTGTTATGCGGTCCTCCAGCTCTGATTTGGCGGTCAGCATCAGGATCATGGACCCCAAATGCTTCATGCGGACCCTCCTGGCCACTTCGAATCCGTCCACGCTCGGCATCATAACATCCAGAATCAGCAAATCGTAGACGCCCAGCTCTGCGTATTGCCTTCCCGTCTCTCCGTCATAGGCGACCTCCACATCGAATCCCTTTTTCTGCAAAAGAGTACGGATGGAGTCTGCCAGCAGCTTTTCATCCTCAACAATCAATATCTTCACGTCCGCACACCTCCGGGATGTTCCACGTTTATCATACACCCAAACCCTGAAATAAAGCTGAAGGTTTTACAGAAAGCCCGGCAGTTCCGACCGAACTGAGAAAAACGGCGTGACATGCGCTGCATGTCACGCCGTTTTTCTTTTCGTATCCCAACGCACCGGCTCTCTGCCCCGCGTCCGGCGGTCAGACCTCCGGCACCGGCTTACAGATACTGCTTGAGCAGCTCCGCCCGGTCAGTCTTTTCCCAGGGCAGGTCCACATCGGTACGGCCGAAATGGCCATAGGCAGCGGTCTGCTCATAGATGGGGCGACGCAGGTCCAGATCCCGGATGATGGCGGCCGGGCGCAGGTCGAAGTGCCGGTTGATGATTTCTGCCAGCCGCTCGTCGGGCAGCCTGCCGGTACCATAGGTGTCCACCAGCACGGAGACCGGATGGGCCACGCCGATGGCATAGGCCAGTTCGATCTGGCACTTGCGGGCAAGGCCCGCCGCCACCAGGTTCTTGGCCGCATACCGGGCCATATAGGCGGCGGAGCGGTCCACCTTGGTGGGGTCCTTGCCGGAGAAACAGCCGCCGCCGTGGCTGGCGGAGCCGCCGTAAGTATCCACGATGATCTTCCGCCCGGTGAGGCCGGTGTCCCCCACAGGGCCGCCGACCACAAAGCGCCCGGTCGGGTTTACATAAATTTTAGTGTCCTTGTCGATGTACTGCGCGGGGATGATGGGCTTGATGATGGTCTCCATCACCGCCTCCCGCAAGTCCTTCAGGGCGATGTCCGGGTCGTGCTGGGTGGAGACCACAATGGCGGGGCAGCGCAGGACACGGCCCTCCGCGTCGTACTCCACGGTGACCTGGCTCTTGCCGTCGGGGCGCAGCCAGGTGAGCTCCCCGCTCTTGCGGGCCTGGGCCAGGCGGCGGGAGAGGCGGTGGGCCATGGAGATGGGCGCGGGCATGAGTTCAGCGGTCTCGTCGCAGGCGTAGCCGAACATCATTCCCTGGTCGCCGGCACCCACCAGGTCCAGCGGGTCGCTGTCGCCGCCCTGCTGGACCTCGAAGGACTGATTGACGCCCATGGCGATGTCGGGAGACTGCTCGTCGATGGCTGTCATGACGGCGCAGGAGCGGTAGTCAAAACCGTAGGCCGGATCGGTGTAGCCGATCCGCTGCACGGTTCTGCGGGCAATGGCCGGGATATCGGTGTAGTGGGAGGTGGTGATCTCTCCCATGACCACGATCATGCCAGTGGTGGTGAAGGTCTCACAGGCCACATGGGCGGTGGGGTCGCTTGCCAGGATATCGTCCAGGACCGCGTCGGAGATCTGGTCGCATACCTTGTCTGGATGTCCTTCGGTGACGGACTCGGAGGTGAATACACGGTGACTCATACTGATACCTTTCCTTTCTTTCTGTCCAGGACGGGAGGCATGAAAAATGCGCTCCACATCCAACGGAGCGCACGAAGTTTTGTTTCCTCATCTTTCGATCACTGCCGCCGGATTTGGCACCTTGCGCTTCACCGCAGGTTGCCGGGCTTCATCGGGCCGTTCCCTCCGCCACTCTTGATAAGGCTATTTGATTGTGTTTCTATTATAAGCGACAGCCCCGGGGTCTGTCAAGGGGGACGACCTCCTCGCTCTTTTCCCAGATTTCCCAAACTGGG
Organism: Intestinimonas sp. RTP31139st1_F5_RTP31139_211217; assembly: GCF_040226735.1. Taxonomy (NCBI): domain Bacteria; kingdom Bacillati; phylum Bacillota; class Clostridia; order Eubacteriales; genus Intestinimonas; species Intestinimonas sp. RTP31139st1_F5_RTP31139_211217. Next base: position 90,534 of record NZ_JBCOAQ010000005.1, read on the forward strand.
AAAGGACGCATTTGGAAAGTTTACAAAAACTTATAGACTTCCCGCAGAAAACCGGGTAAAATATCTCACACACTAACTGATGTAAGGAGGCTGCGGCCTTGCACTCCATTACCGACTGGCTCGACCGGTTCTGCTACAAACACCCGCGTTTGGGGATTCCCAATCTGATGATGTACATCGTCATCGGCAATATCGCCGTCTATCTGCTGGACAATTTCAGCGGCGGCGCCTGTTCCGCCATGCTGGCCTTTATCCCGGCCGGTATCCTTCGCGGCCAGCTCTGGCGGCTCGTCACCTTTATTTTCGTCCCCGCCTCCGGCTATAACCTGATCTTTTTCGCCCTCTTCCTCTACATGTATTATTTCATCGGCAACATGCTTGAGCGTGAGTGGGGTTCGGTCAAGTTCACTGTGTACTACGGCATCGGCGTGCTGGCCAATATCGTTGTGGGGTTGGTGCTCTCTGTGCTGTATGGCGCCAACTACGCCTGGTCCGTGGTCAGTGTGGACTACCTCAATATGTCCCTCTTCTTTGCCTTTGCCGCCCTGTACCCCGACCTCCAGTTTCTGCTCTTCTTCATCATCCCGGTGAAGGCCAAATGGCTGGCCTGGATCGACGCGGCTTTTTTTGCGCTGTCCATCGCCACCAGTCTCCTGAACCTCAGTTGGACCGGCGTGGTGCTGCCCCTAGTGGCCATCGCCAATTTTCTTCTTTTCTTCTGGGAGGACGCCGCCCGCATCTTTGGCCGGGTCAAGCACCAGCATTCCCGCCAGACCATCAATTTTAAAAAGGCCACGCGGGATGTAAAAAAAGAAAAGGGATATCTTCATAAATGCGCCGTCTGCGGCATCACCGACGCGGACGACCCCGACATGGAGTTCCGTTACTGCTCCAAGTGCAACGGCTACTATTGCTACTGCATGAACCATATCAATAACCACGTGCACATTCAATAAAATAAAAGGGAGGCTCTTGCGATGACGGAGCGCGAACTGGTGGACAAGGCCATCTCCATGTTTCCATATTCCTATGTACCCTATTCCCACTTCCCTGTGGGCGCGGCTCTGGAGTGCGCGGATGGCTCTGTATTCACCGGATGCAATGTGGAGAATTCCGCTTACGGCGATACCATATGTGCCGAGCGCACCGCTGTGGTCAAAGCGGTGAGTGAAGGCCATCGGGACGATTTCGTCCGCATCGCCATCGCCGGAAATTCCAAGGACTACTGCTGGCCCTGCGGTTCCTGCCGTCAGGTGCTGTTTGAATTCGCGCCCGATCTGGAGGTCCTCATCGCAAAAGAGGGCGGCGACTATGTGAAGCTGTCCCTTCAGGCCCTATTGGCCCACGGCTTCGGCCCCAAGGCACTCTTATAATCTTATTTTTTGTATAGTGCCTCCTCATGTTGGTTATCCTATGGCTGGAAACCCAAAATGAGGAGGTATTCTTCCATGATCATGGATAAGATCGCCCTGGTCCTGGCCATTATCGGCGGACTCAACTGGGGCAGCATCGGCATCTTTGGCTTTGATATCGTGGCCTTCCTGTTCGGCGGGTCCGGCAGCGCCATCAGCCGCGTGATCTATACCCTGGTGGGTCTCGCCGCTATCTGGTGCATCTCTCTGCTTTTCCGCGATACTGCAGCGGCAGACGAGCGGGCCTGAGGCTAAGAAATCCCCGCACTCTTCCTGGAGTGCGGGGATTTTTGCATGTCGCAAGATCCCTCGGCGCCTTTTGATCCGCTGCGCAGATGGGCCGTTCGCGTACCCATCCCCCCATCCGCTGTCTGCCAGAGACGTTTTTTCCGTTTTCTCTAGACAAACACCCCCCCGGGGGGTATTATAATACCACACCCCCGGGGGGTATTATTTTACGCCTCTCACTTTGTAAGGAGGGATTGCACTGTGATGGCAGACCAGAAAAAGGTCCTGCGCCTCCTCAAGACCGCCCGCGGTCAGATGGACGGCATCATCAAAATGGTGGAGGAGGACCGCTATTGCATCGATATCTCCACCCAGGTCATGGCCGCCGAGGCCATGTTGAACCGGGTCAATCAGGAGATCCTGACCGCCCACCTGAAGCATTGTGTCAATACCGCGCACACTCAGGAGGAGCGTGAGAAAAAGATCGATGAATTGGTGGACATGCTGGGCAAAATATTGAAGTGATCACTTACACTCTTGCGAGGTAACCATCTATGAAACAGAAATTCAATGTCACCGGTATGACCTGCTCGGCCTGCTCGGCCCATGTGACCAAGGCAGTGGAGAAGCTCCCGGGCGTGTCCTCCGTCAATGTCAACCTGTTGGGCGGGTCCATGCTGGTGGAGTATGACCCGGGCGCTGAGAGTCCGGAATCCATCATTGCCGCGGTGGATGATGCGGGCTACGGGGCCGCGCTCCCCGCCTCCAAGGGCGGCGCCAAGGCGGATGCCGCTCCCGCGGTCGACATAGAGGCCGAACTGCTGGGGATGAAGCGCCGATTTGTGATCTCCCTGTGCTTTCTCCTCCCTCTCTTTTATATCGCCATGGGGCACATGATGGGGTGGCCCCTCCCGCATTTCTTTCACGACAGCCGAAACGCCCTCAGCTTCGCTCTGATCCAGTTCCTGCTGGTACTGCCCATCATGTATGTCAACGATAAATACTATAAAGTGGGCTTCAAGACCCTGCTCCACGGCTCCCCCAATATGGATTCCCTCATTGCGCTGGGCTCCCTGGCCGCCGTGGTCTACGGTGTGGCCGCCCTCTTCCAGATCAGCTACGGCATGGGGCACGGAGACGCCGAGCGGGTGTCCAAGTGGTCTATGGACCTCTATTTTGAGTCCGCGGGCATGATCCTCACCCTCATCACTCTGGGCAAATATCTGGAGACCCGTTCCAAGGGGAAGACCAGCGAGGCCATCAGCCGGCTGATGGATCTGGCCCCCAAGACCGCGACTGTCCTTCGGGATGGCGCCGAGGTGGAGATTCCGGTGGAAGATGTGGCTGTGGGGGACCTCATCTTGGTCAGGCCCGGCGCCTCCATCCCCGTGGACGGCGAGGTGACGGAAGGGACCTCTTCGGTGGACGAGTCCGCCCTCACCGGCGAATCCATCCCCGTGGAAAAAGGGCCTGGAGACCGGGTCGTGGCAGCTTCCATCAATAAGTCGGGCTCCTTCACCTTTCGCGCCACCCGGGTGGGGGACGACACCACTCTGGCCCAGATGATTGCTCTGGTGGACGAGGCCGCCTCTTCCAAGGCCCCCATTGCCAAGCTGGCGGATCAGGTTGCCGGCATTTTTGTCCCCACTGTCATCGGCATTGCCCTGGTCACCGCCGCCGTATGGCTGGTCCTGGGCTACGGCGTGGAGCACGCTCTGACCGCCGGCGTGGCCGTGCTGGTCATCTCCTGTCCCTGTGCACTGGGACTCGCCACCCCTGTGGCAATCATGGTCGGCACAGGAAAGGGCGCGGAAAACGGTATCCTGATCAAGTCCGCAGAGGCGCTGGAGACCCTGCACACCGTCTCCACGGTGGTGCTGGACAAGACCGGCACCGTCACGGAGGGCCGGCCCAGGGTCACCGACCTCTACCCCGGAGAGGGCATCACAACAGAGGAGCTGCTCTGCGTGGCCGCTTCCCTGGAGAAGCCCTCAGAACACCCTCTGGCCGAGGCCATTGTCCGCGAAGCTGAGGAGCGCAAGATCCCCCTTGTCCCGGTCCGGGACTTCGAAGCCGTCCACGGCCGCGGCGTCCGGGCTGAAGTCCAGGGCTCCCATTATCTGGCCGGCAACCGTGCCATGATGGAGGAGAGCGGAATTGATCTGGGCGCGGAACACCTGATGGCCGACGGCCTGGCTGAAAACGGCAAGACCCCCCTCTACTTTGCACAGGACGGCAGGCTCATGGGCCTCATCGCCGTGGCGGACACGGTAAAGCCCTCCAGCGCCGAGGCCATGTGCGGCTTCCGCGCGCTGGGGATCGACGTGGTCATGCTCACCGGCGACAACCAGCGCACCGCCGACGCCATTGGCCGGGAGCTGGGCGTCACCAAGGTCATCGCCGAGGTCCTTCCCCAGGACAAGGAGGCTGTCATCGCCTCTCTTCAAACCGAAGGCCGGCGGGTAGCCATGGTGGGAGACGGCATCAACGATGCCCCGGCTCTGGCCCGATCCGACGTGGGGCTGGCCATCGGCGCAGGGACTGACGTAGCCATCGAGTCGGCGGACATCGTACTCATGAAAAGTGATCTTCTGGACGCCGTAACGGCGGTGGAGCTCTCCAAGGCCACCATCCGGAATGTGAAGCAGAACCTCTTCTGGGCCTTTATCTACAACATCATCGGGATCCCCCTGGCCGCCGGCGTGTGGTTCCCCCTCACCGGCTGGCAGCTCAACCCCATGTTCGCCGCCGCGGCCATGAGCCTCTCCTCGGTGAGCGTGGTCTCCAACGCCCTGCGTCTCAAGCTCTTCAAGCCCCGGCGTTCCCATCCGGCAAAGTCTGTTCCCACAGGGGCGGATGGCCATATCGATATGAAAAAGGAAGTGTGTCAAATGGAAAAGAAACTCACCATCGACGGCATGATGTGCCAGCACTGCGTCGCCCACGTCTCCAAGGCTCTGAACAGCCTGCCCGGCGTCACAGCCAGCGTGGACCTGGACACCAAGACCGCTACCGTCTCCGGCACCGCCTCTGACGAGGCACTGAAGAAGGCGGTGGAGGAGGCCGGATACTCCGTGGTATCCATCTCCTGAGTCCATATCCCCGCAAAACAGCGCACCCCCGGAGGAAACTCCGGGGGTGCGCTGTTTGCTCTATGCCTGATAGAAGCAGATGGAGCCCCGGGCCTTCTTCGCCTGGTACAGGGCCGTGTCCGCCCGGCGCAGCAGCTCCGCCGGGCCCACGCCCGGCTGGTGGACCGCCACGCCGAAGCTGATGGTCACCTGCTCCAGCTCCCGGCTGAGCGCCGCCTCAGAAAAGCTGTGCTGGATATCCTGACAGGCCTCGCAGAGCTGCGACTTTGTCCGGCTCCGGAATAAAATGCAGAACTCGTCCCCGCCAAAGCGGTAGGCCGCGCCGAGCCTTGTCTTTTGCAGCACGTTTCCCAATTCCCGCAGATACCGGTCTCCCTGCATGTGCCCCTGAGTATCGTTGACCTCCTTGAAATTGTCCAGGTCCAGAATGGCCATACTGTATTCCGGCTCCGGCCCTTCCCCCGCCAGCGTGTCCATCATCTGCTGGAGCGCCTGTCGGTTCCCAACGCCGGTCAGAGAATCCGTCAGCGCCTCTACCTGGAAATGCTGCTTCTCCAGCTCACGCTGGATGCTGATCCGATTCTTTTCCTGTTCAATGGAGATCATCACCATGCAGCCTACATAGACCGCCGCTAAAATCACCAGGGAGAGCGCAAAGTCCATGTTCTGCTCCGCGGTGCCCAGCTTGGAACTTGCTTCCGGGTCCCAGTGGAAGAGCAGGTCGGAGAGCGTTTTGCACAGAATACAGCCTGCCGCCGTCATAGTGGTCAGCACCCGATCTCCATAGGCCGTTGTCAGCACGATGGGGACTCCGAAGGCCATACAGAGGGATGGGAAAATATTGTGTACCGTATAGGTCACACAGCAGATGAATACCAGCGCCATTGAGACCGTATATATTTTTGCCCTGAGTGGGAGCCGGGAACGCTTGACCCACAGCGCCGCCACTACGGCCAGCAGATTCAGGCCGGAAGGCGCCAGCATATATTTCCCTATGTATAAGCTCCGGGAGGCCGTCATTCCTCCCATCCACCGCAGGGCAAAGTAGACCACCGCCTCCATCAGACAGATGAAGGCCGCCAGCCCCGCTCCCGCCCTGAAGTGGGCGTTCAGCCATTTGGCGTTGATCCGGTCATATTCTCTGCGGAGCATATCCTGCCCGCCGCTTCTATCGCCCATGCAGGAATCCCTCCCCCCAGGTTTTCCGTTATTGTACCAGATATCTCTCCGCATGTCACGAAAAACGTATCTCCTCCTCTTTCTCCATTGACGGGGCGCGCCCGTTTGGGATATGATGGAGATAGTATCTATAAAGGGTACCGAAGGAGGTCGTTCTTATGCCCACCCTGCTTATCAAAAATGCCCGGTACATCGTCTCCTGCGACGACAAGGACACTCTGTATGAACGCACAAATCTCTATATCAAGGACGGCGTTATCGCCTCAATCGGCCGTGACTACCACACTGCGGACCAGATCATCGACGCCTCCTCCATGGTGGTCTACCCCGGCCTCATCAACACCCATCACCACCTCTACCAAATCTTCTCCCGCAACCTGCCGGAGGTGCAGAAGATGGAGCTGTTTCCCTGGCTGGTCACCCTGTACGAGGTCTGGAAGGGGCTCGACGAGGAGGTGGTCGCCTACTCCACCCTCACGGGCCTGGGCGAGCTTCTGAAAACCGGATGCACCACCTGTTTCGACCATCATTATGTCTTTCCCCGCGGAGCGGGCGACCTCCTCGCCGCCCAGTTCCGGGCCGCGGCTCAGGTCGGGATGCGCTTCGTGGCCTCCCGCGGCTCCATGGATCTCTCTCAGAAGGATGGGGGCCTTCCCCCCGATTCGGTGGTGCAGACCATCGACGAGATCATGGCCGATTCCGAACGGCTGGTCCGGGTATGGCATGACCCTTCGCCTTTTTCCATGCGCCAGGTGGCCCTGGCCCCGTGTTCTCCCTTTTCGGTGAGCGGCGACCTGCTCCGGGAATCCGCCAAGCTGGCCCGGACCCTGGGTGTGCGCCTCCACACCCACGTAGCCGAGACCAGGGACGAGGAGCAGTTTACGCTGGAGAAATTCGGTCTCCGCCCCGTAGCCTACATGCAGTCTCTGGGCTGGACCGGGCCGGACGTCTGGTATGCCCACGGCATCCACTTCAACGACGACGAGCTGCGCATCCTGGCGGAGACGGGCACCGGCGTGGCCCACTGTCCCGCGTCCAACATGAAGCTCTCCTCCGGCGTATGCCGGGTGCCGGAGCTGCTCCGGCTGGACATCCCGGTGGGGCTGGCCGTGGATGGCGCGGCCTCCAACGACGGCTCCAGTCTGCTGGAGGAAATGCGCGTGTGTTATCTGCTCCACCGGCTCCATGCCAGCGCCGCCGCCCCCACAGGCTACGATGTGCTGAAGCTTGCCACCCGAGGCTCCGCCCGGCTGCTGGGTCGGGACGACATCGGCTGCCTCGCCGCCGGAAAGGCAGCCGACCTCTTCCTGATCGATCTCAACCGCCTGAGCCTGGTGGGCGCGCAGTTTGATCCCATGTCCATGCTGGGCACCGTGGGCTTCAAGGGCGACGTGGACTACACCATCGTAAACGGCGTTCCCGTCGTCCAGCACGGGGAGCTCACCACCATCGATGAGCGGGAGACCGCCTATGAGGCAAACCGGGTGGTCGCGCGCTATCTGGGCCGCTGAGGAAAGGAGGGGGCGTCCGCACAGTTGTGCGG
>NZ_JBCOAQ010000005.1:98026-157280 GCF_040226735.1 Intestinimonas sp. RTP31139st1_F5_RTP31139_211217
CCCCCCCCCCCTCCTTTCCTTTCCCGGCGTGCAGTACCCCCGTGGCAGAGGTACGGTGCGTCAGGTCTGTCCGGCCGCGCTTCCCCGTATACCCCGGTAGAAATGTTCGTCATGGAACACCGCTCGCCGGCAGTAGGGACAGACCAGGCCGCTCCACCCGCGCCGTCAGGCCGTCGATCTGGGCCGCAGCGCCGTAAATCGCCCCGCTCTGCATGCAGGATACCGCATCCACCACCCTGTCATTGCCCAGCGCCCGTCGGTCATAGCCGGCCAGGACGAGTCCGACGTCCAGCCCTGCATCAACTGTCCGCACAGGGCGGCGCGTCACCTCCCGCAGGGCGCTTCGAAGGCGCTCCGTCAGTTCCGGCACCACGGAGCAAAGCGCGCTTCCTGCTATCTTGTCTACCGTCAGTCCCCTCTCCCGGAGGAGCTCGCCCAGCGCCTCACGCCATGCGGTCCCGTCCCACTCCCGGCTGCTGGGCAGGCGGTCCACGAAGGAGGGCTCCTCCCCCGCAAAGCCGCCCGCGACTACATTCGTGTTCCCAATATCAACGGTCAGAATCATAGGCTCAGGCAGACTGGCCGGCGGAGGGCGCCGCCGTCCCGGACAGCTCCTGTGCGGCTTCTCTATGGAGACCCGCGACCTCCTTGAAAATTCCCGGAAGAAGCTGGTGAAAAAGCACCTGGATCTGATCGCCGCCAACAACCTCAGGGAGGAGGGCGCGGGGTTTGGAACCGCCACCAACCTGCTCACCCTCATCACCGCGGAGCGGGAGACTCCCCTCCCACTCCTCTCCAAGGACGAGGCCGCTCACAGGCTGCTGGATGAGCTTCTGACCCTGAGGAGCACCCGGACTTAGCCCCGGTCACCAGCCCCAGCGTCAGGACGTTCTCCCGGCCTTTCCATGGGATCCGCTCTCAAGTCCGCAGGCTTTTGTTCCTCTTTTTTGTATAATATCCTCGTTGCAATTCTATTCCGCCGTGGTAAAATGGGTGTTTGTCGATTGATTGCAAGACAGCAGGATAGGAGGAACTTTCATGCAGGAACAGGTTGCAGTTCAGACGGACGTTCGCCCACCGCTTTTTTCCGGCAGTGCGCTGCGGCGGCTGATCATCCCTCTTGTCATTGAACAGTTTCTGGCCATGACCATCGGTATGGCCGACACGATGATGGTGACCTCGGTGGGCGAACACGCCGTCTCTGGCGTGTCCCTAGTGGACAACATCAGCATCCTGCTCATCAATATTTTCTCCGCCCTGGCCACCGGCGGCGCGGTGGTGGCCGCGCAATACCTGGGGTCCCGGGATGAGCCCAATGCCTGCGCTGCCGCCAAGCAGCTTTTTTATGCCATTGCGGCTCTCTCCACTGCTATGATGGCCGTCTGCCTTCTTTTTCGCGAACCCATTCTGCGGCTGGTCTTCGGAACGCTGGATGACGACGTGATGACCGCCGCCATGACCTACTTTCTTCTCACCTCCATCTCTTATCCCTTCCTCGCCATCTACAACGCCGGGGCCGCCCTGTTCCGTTCCATGGGCAACAGCAAGGTCTCCATGTTCGCCTCCCTCCTCATGAATATCGTCAACATCGGTCTCAACGCCGTGCTCATCTACGGTGTGGGCATCGGTGTGGCGGGCGCCGGTTTCGGCACCCTGGCCTCCCGCCTGGTGGGCGCGCTTCTCATGACCTGGCTCATTTGCCAGCCCCACAACCCCATCCATATCTCCGGACTGTTCCGCCCGGAATTTCAGAATCAGTTGGTCAAAAAGATTCTCCGCATCGGCGTCCCCAACGGCATGGAAAATGGTATGTTCCAGGTCGGGAAGCTGATGGTGCTGGGGCTGGTCACTCCCCTGGGCACTTCCGCCACCGCTGCCAACGCCATTGCCAACAGCGTGGCCGCCATGGTCAATGTCCCGGGCAACGCCGTGTCCCTGTCTTTGATCACTGTGGTCGGCCAGTGTATGGGGACGGGCGACTCCAGGCAGGCCGTGGGTTATACCAGGAAGCTCATGACCATCGTCTATCTGTCCATGGGCGCGCTGAGCCTATCCCTCTTCTTTGCCGCAGGCCCGGTGGTGTCCTTTTTCGGGCTTACGCCTGCCGCCGCCCGGATGGCCGTGGAGGTCCTCCGCTGGTGCTCGGTCTTCACCGCTGTTTTCTGGCCTATGTCCTTTGTTCTGCCCAACGCCCTCCGCGCCGCCGGAGACGCCAGATTCACCATGATCGTCTCCATGTTCTCCATGTGGGTGTTCCGGGTGGGTTTTTCCTATCTGTTGGTGCCCTATATTGGTCTGTTGGGTGTGTGGATCGCCATGTTCATCGACTGGGTCCTCCGCGCCGCCGTGTTTCTTTTCCGCTTCCTCCGTGGGCGCTGGAAGACCAAAACCGTGATTTAAACGCACGCTCTAAAAACGGGACCGGCCACTGCCGGTCCCGTTTTTTCTCTCTGCCGCTTGCAATCCCCCGCCATATCTGCTACCCTTACGAGGTGTGGATTGGTTGAGCGGTCTCAGTGGGAAGAGATCGCGCCATCAAAGAGAAGGAGATTCGTCACATGCAGTATATGGATTTCAGCCTCCTCCTGTACATCGGGATGTTGGCAATGGGCGTTCTCGTGGGCTCCCGCAAATCGGTGCGGAGCCGGGAACTTCCCTGGCTCGGAAGGGTACAGTTTGTGGCCCTCATTGCTCTGATCGCCGTTCTCGGCGTGGAGATCGGTGCGGACGACAAGGTGATCTCCTCCCTGGGGGAGATCGGGCTCTCCGCCCTGATCATCACCGTTTTTGCCCTGGCCGGCTCCATCCTGTGTGTCTCTCTGGTCCGCCGGCTCCTGAAGCTGGACCGGGAAGGCCGTACCGCCGCGCAGAAGCGGACCGACTGTGAACAGGAGGAGGGCAAGCTATGACTAAGTGGATCATTGGCGCCGTTGTCGGCGGCATTCTGGCCGGGTACTTCTTTGTTCCCGAGGCCCTGGCCGCCCACTGTGGCACCTTTATTACCGTGGGACTCTGTCTAATCCTCTTTCTGGTGGGTGTGGACATGGGGAGGCAGGGCAACGTCTGGCGGGATATCAGGGCCGCCGGCTTTAAGGTCCTTCTGATCCCTGTCGCTGTAGCCGTGGGGACCATCGGCTTTGCCGCCGTAAGCAGCCTTTTCCTGCCCCTCACCGCCCAGGAGGCCATGGCCGCCAGCGCCGGTTTTGGTTGGTATTCCCTGGCACCCATGCTCCTCTCCTCCTATTCGGCCACCCTCTCCGCCGTGGCTTTTCTCTCCAATGTTATGCGGGAGGTGGGTTCCATCCTTCTCATTCCCATCGTTGCCCAGCGCCTGGGCTTCATTGAATGTGTCGCCCTGCCCGGCGCCGCGGCGATGGACACCGTTCTGCCCGTTGTGGTGGGTTCCACTCACGAGCGTATCACCATCTACTCCTTTGTCTCCGGCGTCATTCTCTCCTTTGCCGTACCAGTGCTTGTCCCTCTGATCATGCAGCTTTGACGTGTGAAAATCGCTCCGTCGTGGCAGAGGCATCCCTGGACCTCCGCAATAACGACACACAGGCCGAACGTTTTTGCCCCTCGCTTCGTGCGCATCCGATCTCAAAAAGAAACACCAGCTGACAGGCTGGTGTTTCTTTTTGTTCTTAACGGGCCAATCGCTGTTTTCCAGCCGTGAAAAAGCGCTGCTGAAGGCAAGCCTTGTCAAATGCGCCCCCGGCAGAATGGCCGATACCAGAGGAGGCGTAAGGATGCCTTTCATGGAGAGAGAAAAGCTCGTTTCAAGCGATATATCGCTTGAAACAAGCTGGAAGAGCGGCCGCAAAGTCAAAGCCTAAGGGAGCGGGTTCGACTTTGCCCCCAGGAAAAGGGAGCGGGCCGATGCGTTCTTTTTGTTCCGAGGATAAAAAGACGTCGGAGCAAAGCGGAGTTTGCCCCGACGTGGAAAGTACGAACACTTTCGAACCCATCCCTTGGACCGATAGAAATTCTTAACTTCAACAATTGAACTATCTTTTTTCTATCTTTTTTAATAATGAGTAAGCTATAGTGCATACTCTTGAAAAAGTCGATGCTCTTGAAAACCCTGATTCTATTACCCTGCCCTTGCAGAAAGTCCCCTTGGGAGGGGACGCTGGATTTTGGATCGACAACGACATACGAGGAATGAGCTTGGAGCAACCGGGGGGTGCGCCAGAAGTGGGTCTTACCCGGGCCGGGCGAGCCGATGATACAGGCGTTCAGATTGCGGGCGTTGGCCGAAATCTTGGGCCGGGGTGTTCATGATGAGCTGCTCGGTGCTGGCTAGAATGACATTGTTTTCAAACTTTGGGGCGATAAAGGACTTGATGTCCACCTCAATGCTCCACCGGACCGCGCCGTAGGCGTTCAGCACGCCGAGTCAAACCCGCATAAATAATTTTTGCTCTCTGAACCGGCGCTACACTGTAAAACTGTCCTCAAAAGAATAGTGAAGTCGAACATGGTCGGATATGTTGGCGGTCAGGCCATGGCTGTTTCAAGTGCAAATGGACGTGTTGGGAATATACTGATACAGAGCAGAGATGCTCAAATCAAAGTAGAAGAGGTATTGGAAGATATGGGCATTATCAGTTCCAGTAAATCTATCGGCGGTATTACCGCCATTCCCTGCAACGGCACTCTGGATGTGACCATTGGCATTACGGCGGCACCCGATATCGTAAGCAATCCGACCGACATTGTGCTCATCCTCGACCGCTCCGGCAGCATGGCGGGACAGTCTCTCGCCGACCTGAAGATCGGCGTGAATACGTTTATTGATATCATCGCTCAGGCGACGGGCGGCGCTCCGGACCAGATCGGTTCCGGCAGCCATATCGGGATCGTGAGCTTTGCGGATACCGCAGTTCAGGACACCGGCCTCATCACCTCGGTGGCCGCCCTGAAAGCTGCTACCGCCGCACTGACCGCCGACGGCCTGACCAATCACGGTGCCGCGTTCACCCAGGCCACAGCGCTGCTAAGCACCTCCACAAATAACCGCGTCATGGTCATGTTTACGGACGGGGAAACCACCACCGGGCCAGATCCCTCTCCCATTGCGGCGGCGGCCCGGGCCATGGGTATTACGATCTACTGCATCGGCCTCATTGGCAATACGGGGATCGACGTGGACGCCCTCAACGACTGGGCCACCGACCCGGACGTCACCCATGTGGCGGTTGCGCCGACCAGTGCCGATTTGGAGCAGCTCTTTGCTGATCTGGCGGCCAATATTTCCGTTCCTGGGGCGACCAATATCGTGATCAATGAAGCCCTTAACCCGGACTTTGTTATTATAGCCCCTCCGGTCACCACAAAGGGAACCATTTCCCTTCTGACAGGGACCTCCTTCCGCTGGTCCATCGACCAGCTGGGGGTCTCCATCACGGAGAGTGCTACCGTGACCTTTACCATCAAGCATATCGCTGACACGACCGGCATCAAACACGTGGATCAATCGCTCACGTATACGGATACGGAGGGAAACCAGGTCAGCTTTGGCAACCCGGAAGTTTTCGTAAACTGTGAGCCCACCTTCCCCGCCGACACCTGCCCCGAGCCCGTGGACGTCACTCTGGACGGCTGCGAGGACTTTGTGGAATTCAATGCCGGGGACCTCGCTCTGGAGGATACAGGCCGGGTTCTACAACTGGATGTCAACCTGTTAAATGTCTGCCCTGGCAGACGGGTGGCACTGGCTGTGGTGCTGACGGAGCTGGACCAGGACGATGTGCCTCAGCCCCGGGGTATCAAATTTTTTACCATTCCCGGACATGCGCGTCCGACCTGCTCGGATGTGCTGGTCACGTGTATCCGTTTTGTCCTGCCGGACGACGGCGTAGGACTTTGTACAGAGCGTGTACTACAGGCGCAGTTCATGGCCCACTATATTGACAACGACTTCACCTGCTGCCCCGCTGTTGTGACGCTCTCGTAAAAGAATCCATCTGATTTGACTGCCAGATGGGGGAACGGTTATCCCGTTCCCCCATCTCGCCGAAGGAGGCAAGCACACTATGATCGAAATTGTCCTTCCGCCTTGCCAACCCTTTGTTTCCGCCTGTGTGTCGGTGCCGCTGGAGCCGTCCTGCCGTGAATTCCGTCAATGTGTACGAAGGCGCTTCCCCCCCATCTGCGGCTTCGGCAGTTTTAGGTACTGCTATGTCTACCATAAGGGGTTACATTGCTATAAGACCCAATGTGGGTGCGTCCTCAGCGCTGGTTTTGGCATTGCCGTTAAATACGTCGATTGCAAAGGCAACAAAAAGAGCAGATCTTTTGAAGACAGCGTTATATTCCGCGACTGTATTGGTAACTTCGACCGTACCCACTCTAACGTGCGCTTCACGAATCTTACCTGTGACATTGATTGCAACGGTAACGTAGTTGCTACATTTATGGCAGAACTGTGTTCCTAAGCAAGCCGCCTCCGCTGAGTGTCTTAGCGGAGGCGGCTGTGTTTGACCCATACGGAAATAAAACCAAAAATCCGGGTGTAGCGAAGGTGGTATCGCGCTCGATTGGGGAGCAAGATGCCGGGCGTTCGAGTTGCCCCACTCGCTCTAAGAAAGTGGCGGCTTCCTCGGTGTGGGCTTCCGTCAATACCTTTCATGCCGCAAGTGAGGATTCTGCCAAAGTAGCGGAGATATTTCTCCCCCTAATACCTACAACACCACAAAAAGCAAAATTGACGGAGATTTGCGAAAATTTCTTCATTTTCTTTTCACTTCCCACACCACCGAAAAATGAAAATTGCCAAAAATAAGCGCAAAAAACAGGAAATCTTTTTTGATTCCCTGTCTTGGTATGCCGTTCTATGTAGCGGCGGTTATTCAGTTTTTAGTATACAATTCTACAAACACGAATTTGTAGCATTATTGACTTACTATTGGTTTTCCATCTTTGTCAAGCAATGGGGTAAATCCTGCCGCATTTCCATTTCTGTGAAAAACATAGTTTACACCAGTTTGTGTATCAACCCAAATTTCAACCACATCAATCTTTCCCTGCTGATAAATCTTTTTAAAACGCTCCATAAATATTCCTCCTTAAATTCCGATTTTCCATTGCTTTATTATATACCTTTTCTCGAAAAACAAAAGGGATTCTTTATACTTCCTGTTCATCAAAGCGGAACTTGAACAGGGCAGCGACAAGCCGCTGTTTTATGCTGTCCTCGGTATCCCTGTCGATATGCCCGTTTTCAATGGCAGCGATTCGGATTCTCCATGCGAAAGCACCTCCATTTTCCTTTGCAGGAACCGCAAAGTCCTGCGGATTAGATACCCGGTCGTACTCCGGCAACGTCCGTACACTTCCCCGATTTCCTGCTGTGTATAATCCCCGAAAAATAAAGGAAAATGATTTCCCGGTTTCTATCCGGCAGAGATAACAGGGCGGCAGCAAGTTCCCCATTGGTGAGGATAACTGTCTGACCGCATATCGTAATGGGGTATTCTTCATAGGGTGCTTCAAAATATTCGTCTGTTGTGCCTAAATGGTAAAACTTTTCTTCTGTGAGGTATTCAAGGGATATTTCCTTTTGCCTCCATCTGCTTGATAGCCGCAAAGCGCATGACGGTCTTGCAATAGCCATTGAACGTATACATGATATGTTCTCTGTATGCTTCCGTGCAAGGCATAAATGATTCCCCCTTTCTCCCACATGGGGCGGTGCATGGTTAATAGTTACATTTATATTTCAGAGGGACAGCAGCGTTTAGACTGCCGCCCCCTCTGATTACCAATTAGCAAAGCCGCAAAGCAACATTAACATTTTATAGTAACTGGTCAATTTCACCTGTTTGTATTGCATGGATTTTTTCGCTTATTTTCTCCCTTGACCAATCCCACCACTTTATTAACAATAATGTATTTATTACATTTTCTGAAAATCGTTTTCTTATCGGTTTAGCTGGTATTCCTCCGACAATCGTATATGGTGGAACATCTTTTGTAACTACGGCACGAGTGCCGATAATTGCCCCGTCACCTATAGTAACACCCGCAAATATAACAGCTTCATATCCAATCCAAACATCATTACCGACAATAATATTACCTTTATTGTCCTATGCATTAGCAACATCTTTACAGTCTAACTCCCATTCTTCAAAAAATATAGGGAAAGGATATGTTGATAAAGAAGATAATGTATGGTTCGCACTGTTAAAAATAAATTTTGCCCCACAAGCTATTGAACAAAATTTTCCAATCATCAATTTATCTTTGTTTCCACAATTTCTCTATCTGTAAAACAGGCGGCAGCTTCCTCTTTTCGGAAACTGCCGCCTTACCGTATTTCATATTTTCTCATAATCATATCATTTCAAGGCTCTTTCAAAAATGGTGTAGTAGTGGTGTAGTAAATGCCTTTTTCCATTGTAAAATCATTGATTTTACAGGCTTTTTCGGATTTCTTCAAGATACTGCCGTGGCAGACGAAGAGTATCCTGTTCATTTCCGTTCTCCTGTGCTGTTTTCGATAGGCTCAGTATAGCACACGCCCTCCTGACAGTCGAGAACAATTTCCAAATGCTCGGCGGAATGAATTTGTTTCGTCAGCTCCGCCTCCAGAATGACCACATTCTGTGTCCAGCCGATCTTCACAGCCTGACGCATCAGCCCGGGAGCATTCTCATAAATACGGTAAAACTCCGTTTCCAGGGGATAGTCACGGGAGTCCAGAGAAAGGGTTATAGCGGCCAGACCGTCAACACCACGGGCCTTGCCATTATAATGGATTTGAACGAAGTCATAGGGCTTGCCGGTTTTCTTGGAAGTACCAGACAGGCGGGCCTTACCAATTACTTTGATTCTCATTTGTTTTTCTCCTTTATTTCCCAGATGCAAGCACCTTGGCCTGTTCACCAGAAATGATAAACTCACCCTATGCATACATGGACTTTTATAACAACGACCGGTATCAAAAAAAGCTTGGCTGCATGACGCCGGCAGAATTCATCGCAACCTCCAAAAAATAAATGCGCAGAGAATCCTACATACAATAGAATCCTCTGCTAACTTTTATTTCTTACTTTGTCTACTTGACAGGGAGCATATCATCAGGCCAGCGCCCTCTCAAAAAGGGCGCTGGCCTTTGGCTGCGATTGTCGGGAGTTCAACTCCCGTCAGTTACTCCGAAATCTCCATTTTCATAATTTGTTCGTTTTACGAATTTTTAGAGACAAAATCCCCGAAAACGCTTGATACCGTAGGCTGAATGCCTACGGTATCAAGCGTTCGTTTTTTATGGAGCTACTGGTCAGATTTGAACTGACGACCTGCGCATTACGAGTGCGCTGCTCTACCCCTGAGCCACAGTAGCAAATCAATCATAGACTTGACGGTAAATTATGATAGCACATTTTTTTCGCGCCGTCAATCACCAACCTTGTCTTTTCTTTGTTTGCTTTTATATTACCTTCTGTATATCCCTGTGCTTTCTCCCCTGTGCCAAAGCCGCTCTGCCTTCCCTGAGCGGACATATCTGTCGTTCCTCCTGAAATTTCTATTTGGCATTTCATCAAAAAGATTGTTATTTCTCCGATTATAGCCGATATTTTTAACTTTTAATTTTCTATTTTCATCCAGAATACACTTGTTCCATTTACATAATTTCAAGCAGTAATCTCATCTACAAAGAGTTATTCACATTATCCACAGGTTTATCCACACCCACTCGCCCCTTCTTTTTCAACAGCTTTTCCACTTTTTCACCGTTTTTTCCACAGGGCTCAATCTCTAATTCTCTTCTCTTTTAGCCTCTCAACTTAGTATACATAATCTTTTTCCCTCCACCGAAGACAAAAAAACGGCGCATGGCCGTCACCCGACCGTGCGCCGCCTGAGTCCTATTCCTCCAAAAGATGCTTCCGGCTCCAGGCCCGGCTGTTCCAGCGGCTCAGAAACAGCACCGCCCGAATACACTCATCGATGGCCATTGCCGCCCAGAGGCCTGCCAGTCCCCACCCCAGGACCACCCCCAGAAGAACGCTGCCTCCCACACCCACCAGCCAAGCGTCAACGATACAGATGGTGATGGGGAAGCGGATATCGCCGCAGGCCTGAAGGGCCCGGCACATGACCATATTCACCGCGCGCCCCAGCTCTAGAGGGATCTCAATGAGCATGATGGTCCCCGCCAGCGTCAGGACCTGCTCATCTTTTGTAAAAATGCCGTAAATGGGCCGTGCAAGCAGCCAGAGGACCACTGATAGGATACCCGACACCGCCACCGCTGCCAGTGCCGTGCGCTTTACGTTCCGGTCCGTCTCGACAATCTCGCCTGCGCCCATGAGCCTCGCCACAACGACCTGGCAGGCCTGTGACAGAGCTGAGCCGAACAGATAGGTCACATTGGCAAACAAGTTGGCATAGACCCGCGTATTTACCACATATGCGGCAAAACGATTGCACACCGTCTGAATGCAGATCTGAGAACCATTATAGGAGACCGACTCCCCTCCTGTGGGCACGCCGATGGCCAGGAGCCGTTTAAGCTGGTCCCAGGGAAAGGGCCGGAGGCAACGCAGTGAGATGACTGGCCCAAAGGTTCTGCGGAAGAGCACGGCGATGATGGCCGCACCCATGATCCGGGACAGACCGCTGGAGATGGCGGCACCCGCGATCCCCATGGCCGGAATGGGGCCCAGGCCGTTGATGAGCACATAGTTTCCGCCGATGTTCAGACAGTTCATCACCACGGAGATCACCATGGTCTCCTTCATCATCTGGCTGCTGCGGAAAAAGGCAGTAAATGTGAGGTAAACCGCCTGGAACATCATACCCAGCCCAATGAGGCGCATATAAAGGCATGTCTCTTCAAAAATCAGCGCATGGACACCCATCAATCTGAAAATAGGTCCGCAGCCGAGGACCAGCACGGCGCTGACCAGAAGGCCGAATACCAGATTCATCAGGAGCGCCACCGTATAAGTCTGGTTCACCCGCTTGGTATCTTTGGCGCCGATGTACTGGGAAATCAGGATCATAGCGGCTGTACAGACCACGGAAAATACCAGCAGTAGGAGGTTGGTGATCTGATTGGCGTTGCCGATGGCCCCTACGCCGTTGGGGTCCCGCCAGCCTACCATGATCTGGTCCGCGTTACCCACCAGCATCTGGAGCAGCAACTCCACAAAAATCGGCCAGGAGAGCTTCAGGATGTTGTTTCCCTTCATTTTCAAGGCTTCCTCCGCATTCCACATAGTATACTTCCGCTGATTTACTATAGTGATTATAGCGGTTTGCTCCACGAATACAATTGGAAGAAATGATGTGATTTTCAAAATGGTAGGACCTATCCTGCATAAAGTCCACAATAGAACAGGCGGCCCGTTCCATGAACGGGCCGCCTTTGTCTTTCTGTTCCCCTACAGGCTTCCATATTCCTCAAAGAACCGGTCGTGTATGACCTGAACGGCATTGTCCGCGTCGCATTTATCTACCAGCACGGAGACCTTGATCTCACTGGTGGAGATCATATGGATATTGATTCCCGCGTTGTAAAGCGCCTCGAACATCAGGGAGGCCACGCCGGGATTATTGATCATGCCCGCGCCTACAATTGAGACTTTGGCGATCTCATCCGTAACGTCGATGTGGTCAAAGCCCAGAATGTCCTTCATCTCACTCATGACCTGCCGGGCCTTATCCATATCCTCGTGCCCCACCGTGAAGCTGATATCCTTGGTGTTGTTGCGTCCGATGGATTGGAGGATGATATCCACGTTGATCCCGTACTTTGCTAGCGTGGAGAAGATGCGGAAGGCGGTGCCCGGCTTATCCGGCAGGCCCACCAGGGCCAGGCGCGCGATGTTTTTGTCCTTGGCTACGCCGCTGACATAGGGCTTTTCCATGGTTTTTGCAACCTCCTTGACTTTCGTTCCGGGCTGTCCGGAAAAGCTGGAGAGGACCTCCAGATTGACATTATAGCGCTTGGCCATTTCCACGGAGCGGTTGTGCAGGACCTGAGCGCCCAAGGTGGCCAGTTCCAGCATCTCGTCATAGGTGATCTCGTCCAGCTTCCGGGCCCCCTTGACGGAGCGGGGATCGGCGGTGAACACGCCGTCCACATCGGTGTAGATCTGACACAGGTCGGCATGCAGGGTGGCCGCCAGAGCCACCGCCGAGGTATCCGAACCCCCCCGCCCCAGTGTGGTAACGTCGCCATACTTGTTGATGCCCTGGAATCCGGTGACGATGACGATCTTCCGCTTGTCCAGCTCCGCCAAAATACGCTCGGTACGGACGTTCTTGATCCGGGCCGCGCCATAGGCCGAGTTGGTTTTGAAGCCGGCCTGCCAGCCTGTCAGAGAGACCACCGGATACCCCATCGCCTCAATGGCCATGGCGCACAGGGCGCAGGAAATCTGCTCGCCGGTCGAGAGCAGCATGTCCATCTCCCGCTTGGAGGCCTTGGGATTGATCTCCCCTGCTTTGGCGATGAGGTCATCCGTAGTGTCTCCCTGTGCGGAGAGGACCACCACCAGGCTGTGTCCCCGGCGGTAGGTCTCCGTAATGATGCGGGCCACGTTGCGGATCCGGTCCGCATCCGCGACGGAGGTCCCGCCGAATTTCTGTACAATGAGTGACATGTATATGTACCCCCTAAGAGTTACGTGTAAAAGCCAGGTCCTCCCTCCTCGGAGGTATGCTCCGGGGAGGGAGCTGGAGAAGCCTATGCCATTCTATGCCCTCACTCCAGGACCCGGAACAGCGAGCCAAGCTCCATGCCGGAGAGGGCAGACATCAGCTCGCCCCGGGGCATGGCCCTGGTGAGGAAGGCCACCTCGTCCGCCGGCGCACCCGGCCGGGAGAGCAGCGCGGCATCCAGCCCGGCGGCGCGTACCTTTTCGGCGGTCCCGGCGCAGCGGACATACCACCGGAAGGGGACGCCCTCCGGCGACACCGTCACATCCTCTCCGCCGGGGCCCCACTCCACCCGCTTTCGGGAACGGATATGCCGGGCGGCGTCCATCACATCGGCCACAACGGCGGAAGCGGTGGGCAGTTTTCCCGCGCCCCGGCCATAGAACATCACGTCTCCAATGGCGTCCCCTTTGACCATAATGGCGTTGAACACGTCCTCCACCCCGGCCAAAGGCGCCTCCGCATCTATAAGATGAGGGGCCACATAGGCGCAGATCTTTCCGTCCAGCTCCTTTACCGCCCGTCCAAGCAGCTTGATCTTCCGGTTGCACGACTCAGCGTAGGCCACGTCGGCCAGCGTGACGCCGGTGATCCCCTCGGTGGGTACCTGCCGGGGGTACACGTGACGGCCGAAGGCGATGGAGGCGAGAATACAGATCTTCCGGCAGGCGTCGTGTCCTTCCACGTCGGCGGTGGGGTCCTTTTCTGCATAACCGTTCTCCTGGGCCTCTTTCAGCGCGGCCTCAAAGGAGAGGCCCGCGCGTATCATGCGGGTGAGGATATAATTTGTCGTGCCGTTCAGGATTCCGCAGATCTCTGTGAGCTCGTTGGCGGCCAGGCACTGAGAGAGGGGACGCAGAATAGGGATGCCGCCGCCCACGCTCGCCTCAAACAGATAGCTCACGCCCATTTGAGACGCCAGTTGGATGAGCTCGTACCCGCGCTCGGCCACCAGCTCCTTATTGGAGGAAACCACGCTCTTCCCGGCCCGCAACGCCCGGCGCGTATAGTCCAGGGCCACTGTGGCCCCACCGATGGTCTCCACAACGATATCTACCGACTTGTCGTTTTCAATGGTAGAAAAATCATGGATGATCTTGTCCTGAAAGGGGCTCTCCGGAAAGTCGCGCACATCCAAAATATATTTCAGGCGGACGGGCGTCTCCACCTTTTGGTCGATATGTTCCCCATTTTTGGCCAGCACCTCGGCCACACCGGACCCCACCGTGCCAAAGCCCAGAATTGCAACATTTACCATACCATCAAACTCTCCTCGCGTACTGAATTGCCTACCCGGCCAGAATCTCACATTTGAGGACGCCTCTGAGCGCCGTCGTACGAGAGAGCAGCTCCTCTACCGGGATATGGAGTCCCGAAGTCTCAGCCCCGATGGTTACCAGCGCGCAGCCGCTCACCGGAATGCCCTGATTGATGGTGAGAATATTCGCGCCGGAGACGGCAAAGCTATTGAGGACTGACGAGAGGACGCCCGGCTCGTCCCTCAGCCGGGTCTGGAAGGTCACGATGCGGCCATGGAGCATATCGTTGAAGGGTCGCACCGCATCCTTATATTTATAGAATGCGCTCCGGCTGATCCCGGTCATGCCCGTGGCCTGATGGACCGTCTCCGCCTCTCCGGTCTCCAGCAATCGCTTGGCCTCCGCGACCTTTCTGAATATTTCCGGCAGTGCGTTGGCCTCTACAATAAAGTATTTCGGCGGGTTCGCCATTTCATACACCTCCCTGGTCCTGTCTCTTCATTCTAAGCGGGTACATTTGTCTTTGTTACAGAGTCATTTGTCCACGTGTGAAGTTTATTTTAGCACAGTCCTCTGGCGGGTGCAAGCCCGAATTCCGGGAACATACCACGATTTTTGACGCACTATGCCGGATTTTTCCGTCATAGTAACCATAATGTGAGGAGGTCCGTCATGCCCGAGAATAAACATCTGAAATTTCTTCTCACAGTCGCCTACTTGGCGCTTGGAGGGGCCGCCCTATGGCTGGCGCTCCATTTCCTCCTTCCGTGGACACTCCCCTTCCTCCTCGCTCTGCTCCTCGCCGCCTTACTGGAACGCCCGGTGACTTTTTTTATGGACCGGCTGCGCCTGCCGCGCTGGGCGGCAGCGGCGCTGTGCACGGTTCTGTTGCTGCTCGCAGTGGGCGCCGTGCTCTTTTTGTGCGTCTGGCGGCTCTGGTATGAGGGCTCTCTCCTGCTTGGACGCCTGCCCTCCCTGCTTTCCGCCCTGCCCTCCCTGGGCGCTCCGCTGGAGCGGTGGGCCTATCGCTTCATCATCGCCGCCCCGCCCCAAATGCAGGAACCGCTGCGGGAGGCGCTGGAGACCCTGGCGGCGCAGAGCGCCGCGCTGCCCGACTGGCTCTACCGCACCTTGTCCACCTGGACGGTATCCGCACTTGCGGCCCTGCCGGATTGGGGACTTTTTCTTTTCACCACCGGTCTTGCCACCTATTTTATCTCCGCCGGACGGCCCGCGCTCCTCGCTTTTCTTCGCCGACAGGCGCCTCCCTCCTGGCGGCCTGCGCTCCGGACCGGGTGCCGCCGCTTCCGGGCAACCGCCGGCGGCTGGCTGAAAGCCCAGGGCATGCTGATGCTCATCACCTTCGGCGAACTGACCCTGGGTTTTTTGTTTCTCGGCGTGGATCTCTCCATCCTGCTGGCGGCCCTCACCGCGCTGGTGGATGCCCTGCCCGTATTCGGCACCGGCACCGTGCTGATCCCCTGGGCCCTGCTGGAACTGCTTTCAGGCCGTTTTTCCATGGCGCTTGGGCTCTTCGTCCTCTACCTGATCGTGTCCCTGGTGCGCAGCCTGCTGGAGCCCAAGCTGGTGGGAGACCGCGTCGGCCTTCCCCCCCTGGCCGCGCTGCTGTGCATGTATGTGGGGTTCCGGGCCTTCGGTGTGGTCGGGATGGTGCTCTCCCCCCTGGCCGCCATCCTGATCAAGGAGGCCCACGACTGCGGTATCGTGCGGCTGTGGCGGGACTGAGTCCGCGGGGTGTGCCCTCCCTCCTCCGGATGCCGTCCCTTTTTTCATTGATTTTCTCCGAAAACCTCGGATTTCCCCCTTGCTTATCCCTGTACGATAGTCTATATTAGGATGGTGTAAAGACGGCCCGCCGTGAGCACCATGGGGCCGAGCAGAGAGGATGTACGCACCTTGAACATTATTATTGTCGGCGACGGCAAAGTCGGCTACACACTGGCTGAGCATCTCTCCCGTGAGGAGCACAATGTCACCATTGTGGACACCAGCGAGGAGGCCCTGCGCAAAGCCGACGAATCCTTGGACGTCATGTGCATCAAAGGAAACGGCGCTTCCATCACCGCACTCCGGGAGGCCGGCGCCGACACAGCCGATCTTCTCATCGCCGCCACCAGCATGGACGAGATCAACATGGTCTGCTGCCTCACCGCCAAGCGCCTGGGCACCCGTTTCACCATCGCGCGGGTCCGCAACGTCGAATATACGGTGGACGCCAGCGCCCTCAAGCACGATATGGGCATCGACACCCTGATTAACCCGGAGAACGCCACCGCGGTGGAAATCGCCCGGCTGCTCCGGTTTCCCTCTGCCGCCAATATCGAGACCTTCTACCGCGGTCGCGTGGAGCTCATGAGCTTTCGGGCCCGGGAGGAGGATTTTTTCTTGGGCCAGCCCCTCTCCGCCCTCTCGCAGCAGGTGCGGAACCTCCCCATCCTTTTCTGCGCCGCGGAGCGGAATGGAGAGGTCATCATCCCGGACGGCTCCTTCGTCCCCCAGGCCGAGGACCGGATCTATGTGATCGGGGCCCCTCTCGGCGTACATGAGTTCTTCAAGCTGATCGGCCGTTACGCCCCCCATATCCGCAATGTGTTCGTGGTGGGCGGCGGGCGCATCACCTACTATCTCTCCGCCATCCTGGAGCGCATGAATATGCACGTAAAGATCGTGGAGCTCAGCGAAGCGCGCTGCCGCCAGCTCTCCGAGATCCTTCCTCACAGCCTGATCATCTGCGGCGACGGCACCGACCAGGAACTCCTGGAATCGGAAAACCTGGAGGATGCCGACGCCTTTGTGGCCCTCACCGGGCGGGACGAGGACAACCTGATCATCTCCCTCTACGCCATGCAGCGCAAGGTCGCCAAAGTCGTGGCCAAATGTAACCGGCAAAACTACACCGGCATCGTGCGGGATCTGGGCCTGGACAGCGTCATCTCTCCCAAGCTCTTTACCGCAAACCAGATCCTGCACATCGTCCGCGGGATGCAGAACAGCAAGGGCAGCGTTATGAGCACCCTCTACCGCATCGCGGACGGCGGTGCGGAGGCCGCTGAATTCGTGGTCAACGAGACTACCCGCCATCTGGGCACGCCGCTGAAGGACCTGAGGTTGAAAAAGGGGATTCTGGTCGCCGTCATCGTCCACCAGGGGCGTACCATCATTCCCGAGGGCTCCTCCACCATTGAACTGGGCGACACTGTGATCATCATCTCCAGCAATCAGGGGATTCTGGACATCAACGACATCTTCGATGACTCCATCCTTGACCTGGGGGCCGGAAATCAATGAATTTTAAGCTGGTATTCAAGCTGGCGGGCAAAACCCTGCTGGTAGCCGCCGCCTGTATGGTCCTTCCTCTGCTGGTCACCCTGCTCTACCGGGAGGACCCCATGCCGTTCCTGTCTGCGATGGGCATTACCGCGCTGGCCGGTCTTCTTTTATCTCTACTGAGGGCCGACACGCGTTTCAATTCCAGAGAGGGCTTCTTTTCGGCCGGACTCATCTGGCTTCTGGTGGGTTTTTTCGGGGCGCTTCCCTTCCAATTCTCCGGCTATTTTCCCAGTTTTGTGGACTGCCTGTTCGAGTCCATCTCCGGCTTCACCACCACCGGAGCCTCTATCCTCACAGCTGTGGAGCCTCTTCCGAAGGGCATTCTCTTCTGGCGCTCCTTCATCCATTGGCTGGGCGGCATGGGGATCTTGGTCCTGACCATCGCCCTTCTCCCCTCCCTGGGCGCGCGCACGCTTCATGTGATGAAGGCCGAGTCGCCCGGGCCCATCATCAGTAAATTGGTGCCCAAATCCTCTCAGTCCTCCAAGATCCTGTACGGCATCTATCTGGTCCTCACGGTGCTGGTGATCCTTGCCCTGCGGGCCGCCGGAATGGACTGGTTCGACTCGGTGACACATGCCTTTGCCACTGCCGGCACGGGCGGCTTCTCCACCCGCAACCTGTCCGTCGGCGCCTACCAAAGCCCCGCGGTGGAGATCGTCCTCGGCATCGCTATGCTTCTCTTTTCCGTGAATTTTGCCCTCTACTTCCTGATCCTGTGCGGAAAATGGCGGCAGGCGCTCAAAAGCGATGAACTCCGTTTTTTTGCCAGCGTGGTGGGCGGTTCCGTTCTCCTCATCGCCTGCAATATCCAGAGCATGTACGGCTCCTTTCTGACCTCCCTGCGCCACGCCTTCTTTCAGGTCTCCTCTATCATCTCCACCACCGGTTTCTCCAGCGTGGATTTCGACCTCTGGCCGGAGTTCTCCCGGGCCCTGCTGGTGATCCTTATGTTCTGCGGGGCCTGCGCCGGCTCTACCGGCGGCGGCGTAAAGTGCTCCCGGGTCCTGCTTCTCTTTAAATGTATCGGGCGGGAGATCCGCCAGATCCTCCATCCCCGTTCCGTCAATGTGGTCCGCTTGGACGGCCGGGTCGTGGATGAAAAGATACTCCATACCGTGATGATCTTCCTGGGGTCCTATATGCTCATCACCTTCGGGGCCACGCTGCTCGTCGCCCTGGATAACTTCTCCTTTGGAACAACCTTTACGGCAGTGGTGGCCTGTATCGGCAACATCGGTCCCGGCCTGGAACTGGTCGGCCCCATGGGCAACTTCTCCATCTTTTCTCCCCTGACGAAGCTGGTCCTCTCTCTGTGCATGATCGTGGGGAGACTTGAGGTCTTTCCCATCCTGGTCCTCTTCAGTAAGAATGCCTGGCAGAGGGTGTAGGCGTCTCCCCGCGATCCTGCGCTTCGCCGGACTCCTAGGAAGTCCGGCGGAGCGCATTTTTTGTGAAAAACAGAAAAATTTTTTCTTGACAATACCGCCCTCCGCCTGCGGGCACTTTTTTCTTTCGCCGCTCGTAAGTTTCCTTTCTTTTCATTTGAAGGGGTGTTATTTTCGTTTACTGTTTCGTTTTTCCATGTCATGGCAAGATTGCACGGAAAGATCGACCGAAAACTTTTCATTTTCGTAGGAACTGTAAAACCGGCGTATTTGCAGGGAAAAGCGCGGTTGGGCACCTTGAAAATCCGCTTTGTTATGCTAAAATTATAAACAAGAACTGCGTCGGGATCTGCCCGGCGCTTGTGCAAAAGGAGTGGGGAATTTTGACACCTGAAAATCTCTTCTGGATTGGCTTTGTGGGGGCCGTGCTGGCCATCGCATTCGCCTATGTCCAGAGCCGGAAGGTCATGACCTTCTCGGAGGGCAGCGATACCATGAAGAAGATCGCCGCCTCCATCCGGGAAGGCGCCAATGCCTACCTCCGGCGGCAGTACACCACCGTGGCAAAGGTCTTTGTCGTCGTTTTTGTCATCCTGCTGGTGATCGCTTTCGCCTCCAACGGCGAAATGCTCTCCAAATTCACGCCCTTCGCCTTCATCACCGGCGGGGTATGGTCCATGTTGGCCGGTTTTGTCGGCATGAAGATTGCCACCAATTCCAATGCCCGCACCGCGCAGGCCGCCTCCGAGAGCCTCAATAAGGGACTCCGCGTGGCCTTCTCCTCCGGCTCCGTCATGGGCTTTACCGTGGTGGGCCTGGGTATGCTGGACATCTCCATCTGGTACTTTTTGCTTCACTATGCCTTCCACATCACCGATGCCACCACCCTGGCCAACATCATGGTCATGAACGGCATGGGCGCCTCTTTTATGGCTCTCTTCGCCCGTGTGGGCGGCGGCATCTACACCAAAGCCGCCGATGTGGGCGCCGATCTGGTGGGCAAGGTGGAGGCCGGCATCCCCGAGGACGACCCCCGCAACCCCGCCACCATTGCCGACAACGTGGGGGACAACGTGGGCGATGTGGCGGGTATGGGCGCCGACCTCTATGAGTCCTACGTCGGCTCCATTCTGGCCACCTTCGCGCTCTCCGCCGTGGCGGGTTATGGTTTTTCCGGTATGCTCCTGCCCGTGTGCCTGGCCGTGGAGGGCATCGTCTGCTCCATCATCGGCTCCTTCTTTGTCAAGACCAAGGAGAACGCCGATCAGAAGTCTCTGCTGAAGAGCCTGCGCACCGGCACCTATCTGGCCGCCCTGCTCTCCGCCCTTGTCGCCGCGCCCCTTACATATACCATCGTGGGCAACTGGGGCGTCTATGTGGCGATTCTGGCCGGTCTGATCGGCGGTTGCGCCATCGGCTATTTCACCGAATACTACACCTCCGACACCTACGCGCCCACGCAGAAGCTGGCCGCCTCCTCTGAGACCGGCTCCGCCACCGTCATCATCGGCGGCATCTCCTTGGGGCTGAAGTCCACCGTAGCCTCCATCCTCATTGTCGCCGCCGCCGTTCTCATCAGCTACTTTGCCGCCGGCGGCTCTCTGAACGTCGTGGACGCCAGCGGTCTTTTCACCGCTGAGTTCAACAAGGGCCTCTACGGCATCGGCATCGCCGGCGTAGGCATGCTCTCTACCCTGGGCATCACGCTGGCCACCGACGCATACGGCCCCGTGGCCGACAATGCCGGCGGCATCGCCGAGATGAGCGGCCTCCCCGCCGAGGTCCGCGAGCGCACCGACGCTCTGGACTCCCTGGGCAACACCACTGCCGCCACCGGCAAGGGCTTCGCCATCGGCTCCGCCTCCCTCACCGCTCTGGCCCTCCTGGTCTCTTACGTGGACATCGTCCAGACCAAGACCGCCGAGGTCCTGAACTTCACCCTCACCAGCCCCACCGTGCTGGTCGGTATGTTCATCGGCGCCATGCTCACCTTTGTCTTCTCCGCATTCACCATGAGCGCCGTGCAGACCGCCGCGCAGTCCATCGTGGTGGAGGTCCGCCGCCAGTTCCGTGAGATTGCCGGCATCATGGAGGGCAAGTCCGATCCTGACTACGCGTCCTGCGTGGCCCTGTGCACCAAGGGCGCCCTCCACGAGATGGTGGCGCCCGCTCTGCTGGCCATCGTGGTGCCCATCCTCACCGGCCTGATCCTGGGGCCCACCGGCGTAGTGGGGCTTCTGGGCGGCGTGTCTGTCACCGGCTTCGCCATGGCCGTGTTTATGTCCAATGCCGGCGGCGCTTGGGACAATGCCAAGAAGTACATCGAGTCCGGCCATCACGGCGGCAAGGGCTCCGACTGCCATAAGGCCGCCGTCGTGGGCGACACTGTGGGCGATCCGTTTAAGGATACCTCCGGTCCCTCCCTCAATATTCTCATCAAGCTGTGCTCCACCGTGTCCATCGTATTCTCCGGGCTCGTCGTGGCTTTCAACCTGATGAATATGCTGTAATCTGATCTCGGGCAGGGCGCGCCGACCGGCGCGCCCTGCTTTTTTACTTTGATGCAGTCCCTCCCCGGGCTTGTCCCGCCTTGTGCTTTATGATATAATACATTTTATTCTTTATGATCTTACCCTGGATATACAAAGGGCAGTGCGCCAGCCAGCAAGGCCGGTGGGGCGCCTGGCGGCATTTCTCACGCAAAAGCCGCATTTGCTTTTGTACACCAAGGGCCCCGATGGAGGTATCCAAAACTATGATCCAGATCACCAATTCCCCCGTACTTTATCAGGGCGGAGGCTTCATCCCCGCCCATCCCCGGCCTGCGGCGGAGCGGACCGGCACCATGGCCTCCGCCATCCTCAGGGCGCACAACACCTCCGGCGACCCGGAACGGTTGAAGATCAAATTCGACGCCATGGCCTCCCACGATATCACCTACGTGGGCATCATCCAGACGGCCAGGGCTTCCGGCCTCACCGCCTTTCCCCTGCCCTACGTGCTCACCAACTGTCACAATTCTCTGTGTGCCGTGGGCGGTACCATCAATGAGGACGACCATGTTTTCGGCCTCTCCGCCGCCAAGAAGTACGGCGGCGAATTTGTCCCCGCCCATCAGGCGGTCATTCACTCCTATATGCGGGAGCGGTACGCCGCCCCCGGACGGATGATCTTGGGCTCCGACTCCCACACCCGCTACGGTGCTTACGGTACCGTAGCCATCGGCGAGGGCGGCCCTGAGCTGGCCCGCCAGCTTCTGGAAAAGACCTACGATATCGCCTATCCCAAGGTCATCGCAGTCCATCTCACCGGCGCGCCTCGTCCCGGCACCGGTCCTCAGGACGTGGCGCTGGCCCTGATCGGCGCCACCTTCCGGGAGGGCATTGTCAAAAATGCCGTTCTGGAGTTCTTCGGCCCCGGTGTGGAGTGCCTCTCCATGGATTACCGCTCCGGCATCGACGTCATGACCACGGAGACAGCCTGCCTCTCCTCCGTTTGGTCCACCGATGATATCACCAGGGAGCACCTGGATATTCTGGGCCGTGGGGATCAATTCCAGTCGCAGGCTCCGGCGGAGGGTGCGTACTACGACGCCCTCATTGAAATTGACCTCTCCACTGTGGAGCCCATGATCGCGCTCCCCTTCCACCCCTCCAACGCCTATCCCATTCGGGAGTTCAAGGCCAATATGGCCGACCTTCTGCACCAGGTGGACCTGGACGCCGCGGAACAGCTCGGCATTCGGAACGCCGCCTCTCTCACCGCCAAAATCGTGAACGGCCAGTTCCATGTGGATCAGGGCGTCATCGCCGGCTGCTCCGGCGGCACCTATCAGAATCTGGTCCGGGCCGCGCAGATCCTGGACGGCCACTCCATCGGCGCGGATGCATTCTGGCTCTCCTGCTATCCCGGCTCCATGCCCATCCATCTGGAGCTGACTAAAAACGGCTATATCGCCTCCCTGATGGCCTCCGGCGCCTCCATCCGCTCCTGCTTCTGCGGTCCCTGCTTCGGTGCGGGGGATGTGCCCGCCAACGGTGCCTTCTCCATCCGCCACTCCACCCGCAACTTCCCCAACCGCGAGGGCAGCAAGCCGGGGGACGGCCAAATCTCCTATGTGGCCCTGATGGATGCCCGGAGCATCGCCGCCACCGCCCTGAACGGAGGTGTGCTCACCGGTGCGGACGAGCTTCCTGAAATCCCCATCGACCACGCCCGCGAGCCCTATCGCTATGACGACTCCGCCTATCGCTCCCGCGTCTACTACGGTGTGGGCAGGCCCGACCCGGATGCCGAGCTGGTCTTTGGCCCCAACATTGCCGACTGGCCGGAGCAGGTGCCCCTGACCGAGGATCTGCTCCTGACGGTCTGTGCCGCCATCTACGACCCGGTGACCACCACCGATGAGCTCATCCCCTCCGGCGAGACCTCCTCCTATCGCTCCAACCCGCTTCGTCTGGCGGAGTTCGCCCTTTCCCGAAAGGACCCACAGTATGTGCCCCGGGCCAAGCAGATCCTTGCCGAGGAGCGCAGGCGCCGGGCGGGCGAGCCCACCGAAGCCCTCCTGTCCTACGATCCCAAGCGTACCGGTCTGGGTTCTCTGGTGATGGCTCTGCGGCCCGGCGACGGCTCCGCCCGGGAGCAGGCGGCCTCCTGCCAGCGGGTGCTGGGCGGCTGCGCCAACATCGCCCAGGAATATGCCACCAAGCGCTACCGCTCCAATGTGGTAAACTGGGGCATGCTGCCCTTCCTCTGCGACGGCCTGCCGGAAAAGAACCTCCAGCCCGGCGACCAGGTCTACATTCCCGGTATCCGCGCGCTGCTGGAGGGCGACGGAGAGGAGATCGCTGCCACCCTGCTCCAGGACGGCAAGGAGACCCCTCTGACGCTGAAGCTGCCCGGCCTTACCCGTGAGGAACGGGATATCATTCTGGCGGGCTGTCTCATCAACTACTACGCACAGTGAATCCTTGTTTCCGCCTCCCCTATATTAACAAGTGCTTTGGAGGGTATGTCCATGGAGAAGCAGGATCCTGTCTGCCGCTCCTGTATTGACTGCGGCGTAGTCAATTGCAGCGCACAGAAATATCAATACCCGGAATTCTGTCTTACCACCTCCCTGGAAGAGGGGGAACTGGAAGAGGCGCTGTCCCTCTACGACGAGGATCGGAACCGCGAGATCATGCTGACCGCGGCGCAGGTGGAATTTGAAGGTTATTGTAAGCTCACCCGTGTGGAGGAGATTATGGACTTTGCCCGCCGCATGGGGTTTCACAAGATTGGGATCGCCACCTGCGTGGGCCTGATCCGGGAGAGCCGCGCTCTGGCCCGGATTCTCCGTGTGCACGGTTTTGAGGTATTCGGCGTCGCCTGCAAGGCCGGGGCGGTGGACAAGACCGCTGTGGGGATCGATCCGGCCTGCCACGCGGTGGGAAAAAATATGTGCAATCCCATCTTCCAGGCCAAGCGCCTCAATCGGGAGGGTACAGAGCTCAACATCGTGGTTGGCCTGTGCGTCGGGCATGACAGTCTCTTTTACCGCTACTCCGACGCCCTGGTCACGACTCTGGTCGCCAAAGATCGGGTCACCGGTCACAATCCCGCGGCCGTCCTCTATCAGCTTGACTCCTACTACAAGCGCCTCCTTACCCCCTCTGATCCCGCATAGACGGCGCGGGCGGCAATCCGGTTTGGATCGCCGCCCGCACTTTTATTTTACAAACCGCGTTCCAGAGGGTATAATAACAACAGCCAGCAAATTGTATTTGAGGTGTTCTCTTGAAAAAGTTGATTTTTCCCCTGCTCCTTGTTCTTTGTCTCACCCTCTCCGCCTGCGGCGTGTCCGGCGGGGAAGCCCCTTCTTCCCAGGAGGGGGATACGCTGACCATTGCCGCCACCACTTACCCCGTCTACCTCTTCACAAGGGCCGTTGTCGGGGAGATAGAGGGCGTGAAGGTAAGCGCCGTCATCAATCAGCCCATGAGCTGTCTCCACGATTATACCCTCTCGGTCGGCGATATGAAGATCATAGAAGGGGCCGATGTGATCGTCATGAACGGCGTGGGCCTAGAGGACTTCATGGACGACGCCCTGGCCGCCTCTTCCGCCATGGTCATCGACAGTTCGGAAGGCGTCGAGCTACTCCCCTACGAGGGACATGAGGACCACGACCACGGCGACAGCGAGGAAGCGGGGGACCACTTCGATCCCCATATCTGGATGGACCCGGGCCGGGCGGCGCAAATGGTGGAAAACATCGGCGCCGGTCTGGCCCTGGCCGATCCGCTCCATGCCGAAGCGTATCAAAAACGTGCTCAGGATGCCTCCGCCCAGCTCCTGAACTGGAAATCCACGCTCCGGGATATCATCGCTTCGGATCAGCCCGACCTTCGACTCCCGCACCGGGAACTCATCACCTTCCACGACGGCTTCCAGTACTTTGCTCAGGCTTTTGACCTGGACATTCTCAAGGCCATTGAAGAGGAGGAGGGCAGCGAGGCCAGCGCCGCCGAGATCAGGGAGATCGTGTCGCTCATCCGCACCTATGAGATTCCCGCCATCTTTACCGAGGTCAACGGCTCCGATTCCACCGCACAGGCCATTGCCCGCGAAACCGGTGTGGCGGTCTGCCCGCTTTCCATGATCATGAGCGGCGATGGAGACGGCCTGGATTCCTACTTCGACACGATCTCCGAGAATGTGGAGACCATCGCCAATGCGCTGAGCGAGGGGCAGGTAAGGGTACAATGAGCGTACGCAAGCATGACAATCTCTCCGGTTCCGGCTGTGACCGTTCCTGCTGCCTCAAGGTGGCCCACCTTGGGGTATCCATGGGTGACCAGGTCATTCTGGAAGACGTGAATTTCCATCTCCACTGCGGGGAAATCACCGCCCTCATCGGCCCCAACGGGGCGGGAAAGTCCACCCTGTTCCGGACGATCCTGGGACAACTGCCCCACTCCGGTGAGATCGACTTCCAGCGCGCCGGCGGAAAACACACCCGTCCGCTCATCGGCTATGTGCCCCAGAGCCCCAGCTTCGACCGCGGCGACCCGGTGAGCGTGCTGGACCTGTTCATCGCCTCCATCGCGGACTGGCCCGTTTTTCTGCCCACCCCGAAAAAGCTGCGGGAACGGGTCCTCCGCTGCCTGAGCCGGGTCCACGCCGAGCCCCTGGTGGATAAGCGCATCGGCTCTCTCTCCGGCGGAGAGCTCCAGCGGGTCCTGCTGGCTATGGCGCTGGAGCCGGTTCCCCATATCCTCATCCTGGACGAGCCCCTCTCCGGTGTGGACATCGAGGGGGAGCGGCAGCTCCTCGACATGCTCGACGAGGTGCGGCAGCAGTATGATCTCTCCATTCTCCTCTCCACCCATGACTTCGCCACGCTGGAGGAGTACGCGGACAAGGTGATCCTGCTACAGAGCTCCGTGCTCAAGTCCGGGCCTCCAAGAGAAGTCCTGTCCTCCCATGAATTCCGGGACGTGTTTCATCTCTCTTTGGGAAGGGGGTGGAGCAATTGAATCTGTGGTACTCCATTGTCGATCTGCTGCCTTTTGAATGGGCGCAGCCGGGCTCCATGTTCTTCATGAAGAACGCCTTGCTGGCGGTACTGGTCATCTCCCCCCTCTTCGGGCTGCTCTCCACCATGGTGGTGGAGAGTCGGATGTCCTTTTTTTCCGACGCATTGGGTCACTCCGCCTTTACCGGAATCGCCATCGGCACCCTGCTCGGCTCTACCGTCACCCTCTTCTCCGGCGCCGACCCCATGTGGTTCGCCGTTCTGTTCGCCGTGGTCTTTGCGCTGCTCTTTACCTTTGTGCGCAAACGGACCAGCCTGGCCAGCGATACTGTGATCGGCGTCTTTTCCTCCACAGCCGTGGCTCTGGGTATTTTTATCGCTACTCTGGGCGGCGGCAGCTTCACCAAGTTCAATGCTCTGCTCATCGGCGACATCCTCAGCGTGGAGCCCCGTAAAATCGGTCTGCTGGCCGGAATCCTGGCCCTGGTCGTCGTCTTATGGGTCTGTTCCTTCAATCAGCTCATGCTCGCCTCGGTCCATCCTGCCCTGGCGGACAGCCGCGGCATCCAGGTTTTCTGGCAGGAAGCCCTGTTTTCCGCCGCCATCGCTGTGGTCGTGACCATCTCCATGACCTGGGTGGGCCTGCTGGTGATCAACTCCCTGCTGGTGCTGCCCGGGGCAGCGGCCCGGAACGTCTCCCGAAACATGCGTCAGTATCATCTCGTCTCCCTTCTGTCGGCCGTCTGCGCCGGCATTGCCGGCCTGATGACCTCTTATTATATTGAAGCTTCCGCCGGCGCCGCCATTACGCTGTACCTGGCGATCTTTTTCGCCGTTACATTTTGTTTCCGTAAACAGAGGCTGTGATACAAGGAGGTATCGTTATGGCTAAACTGCTCTTTCAGGGACATGCAAGCTGCCGCATCACCACCCATTCCGGCACGGTCATCTATATTGACCCCTTTGCCGGCGAGGGCTATGATCTGCCGGCCGATCTGGTCCTCATCACCCACGAACACGAGGACCACAACGACTTGGGCAAGGTACCACAAAGGCCGGACTGCACTGTGATCCGGTCCACTGATGCGCTGGCCGGCGGACAATACCATAACTTTGACATCCACGGCGTCCACATCCAGACAGTGCCCGCCGGAAACCGGAACCACAATCCGAAGGAGTGCGTGGGTTACATCCTCACGGTGGACGGCGTCACGCTCTATCACGCGGGGGACACCTCCACCATGCCCCATATGGTGGTCCTTGCCCCCAGGAAGCTGGACTGGGTCCTGCTGCCAGTGGACGGCGTGTACAATATGGACCCGGCCGAGGCCTCTACCTGCGCCCGCCGTATCGGTGGAAAGCACACCATCCCTATCCATACAGACCCCAGCTATGCGTATAATCACACCCAGGCCAACCGCCTGGACTGTCCCGGCAAGGTCCTTCTGGAGCACGGACAGGCCATAGAGCTGTGATCCAATCCTTCTGACTGGCGGAATCTCTCCGCCACCGCAGGGCAGATCCCTCTCCCCAGATGAAAAAGCGCCGCCCGGCACAATGTTGCCGGGCGGCGCTTTTCGTCACATCTTATTCGTCGTCGTGGTCACAGCCACAACCGCAATCACAGTCGTCATCATCACAGTCGCATTCATCGGACACTGCAAACTGGCTGTGACAACTGGGGCACTCGATCACGCCGGCTCTCAGCACGTCCTCATCGATGACCAGCGGTTCCTTGCAGTTGGGACATTCTGCCTCAAAAAAGTCGTCCTCGTCCTCATCGCCGCAGCAGCACTCGTCATCCTCGTCCTCGTCATCCCCGTAGAGGAGCTCCTCCACGTCGGCCAGATCGTCGGACACGGCGTCCAGCTCTTCACCCAGAGCGGTAGCGTTTTCTTCCAGGTCCTCAATGGACATCCCCATCTCTTCCAGGATATCGATGATGACAGAGATGAGCTTGCCCTCTTTGGACTTTTCGGTATCGATCCCCAGCCCGTCGGACAGCCCCTTCAGATAGGCGACCTTCTCAGTAATCGTCATAGCAAAAATCTCCTTTAATATCGCCTTTCGGCTTGCTTACTTCTTGCAGCGCTCCAGATATTCGCCGCTGCGGGTGTCGATCTTGATCCTGTCGCCGGGGTTGATGAACAAAGGCACCTTGATCTCCGTGCCGGTCTCCAGCGTAGCGGGCTTGGTCACATTGGTGGCAGTGTCGCCCCGGAAGCCGGGATCGGTCTCTGTGACCTCCAGCTCCACGAACGTGGGGGGCTCCACCATAAAAATCTTGCCCTTATAGCTGTTGAGCTTACAGGACATGTTCTCCTTCACAAAACGGAAATCGTCACCCAGGGTGTCCTTGCTGACAGGCACCAAATCAAAGGTCTCGGGGTCCATGAAGTAGTACAGATCGCCGTCGTTGTAGCTGTACTCCATATCCTTGCGCTCCACATAGGCCGTCTCGAACTTGGCGGTGGGATTGAAGGAGGTCTCAGTGACCGCGCCCGTCATGACATTCTTCATCTTGGTGCGCACAAAGGCCGCGCCCTTGCCGGGCTTTACGTGCTGGAATTCGACGACCTGCATCACCTGGCCGTCCATCTCAAAGGTCACGCCGTTCCGAAAATCACTGGCAGTAATAGGCATTGGTATTCATCCTCCAAAGCAGCTTTCATTTTTTGCCGGGCACATCAACACCCGACATATAGATTATCTAAGTTATTTTACCTTATTCTTCCCCGTATTGCAAGGGTTTTTCCCCTGCTTTCAAAGAATAATCAACTCTTTCGGGGATTGCGTGATATCGATACAGCCGTTTTCGGTGAGAATGGTCACATCCTCAATGCGCACGCCGAATTTCCCCGGCAGATAGATGCCCGGCTCCGCGGACACGGCGGCCCCCACCGGCATTAGGCTCTCGTCTCTGGTGTTGGCGTTGGGGGACTCATGGATCTCAATGCCGACGCTGTGTCCGTAGCCGTGGCCGAAATACTCGCCGTATCCGGCCTCTTCAATGACCTTTCTGGCGGCGGCGTCAATGCTCTTTCCCGGCACCCCGGCTCTGGCGGCGGCGATCCCCGCCAGTTGGGCCTCCAACACGATGTGATAGACTTTCTTCATCTCCTCTGTGGGCTCCCCAATGGCGACGGTGCGCGTCATATCAGAACAATAGCCCCCGTATACACAGCCAAAGTCCATGGTGACAAATTCACCGCGCTGTATCTTGCGGGGCCCCGGAATGGCGTGAGGCCTGCTCCCGTTGGGACCCGAGGCCACAATGGGGTCAAAGGACATCCGCATAGCGCCGAAACGCAGCATGTCGTACTGAAGCTTCGCGGCGATCTCCTGCTCCGTCATGCCGGGCTGAATGAACGTGAGGATCTCACGAAACGCCCGATCCGTGATCTCCTGCGCCTTGACCATCAGCTCGATCTCCTCCTGGTCCTTGGCGGCCCGGAGGCCGTTCACCAGCTTCTGGGCGGGGACCAGCTCAGGGGTAACGCCCTCCTTCCAGATCTGATAGGAGGCAACGGACAAATACTCCTCCTCGAATCCCATCCGTTTGACGCCGCACCGATCCACCACCTCCTGGACCATCGCCCTGTAGTTACGGCTCCGGTCGGTCATGGAGATGGAGGCCCCGGTGATCAGATGGTTTGCCGCCTCGATATACCGGGAGTCGGTAAAGTAGAAGCACTCCCCGGCGGTGACGACCACCACGCCCTCTCCATGAAAGCCCACGGCATAAAACTCTCCGGGCTCACTGGTGAGCAGCATGGCGTCGACACCGTATTCGGGCAGCCTGGCCGCGATCTGTTTTAAATGATTCATCCTAATGACTTCCTTTCTTAATCCGTCATGATAAATATTCTTTCAGGAAAAAAACGCGATCAGTCCAACCACAATCAGCACAATACCGCCAACCCGTTCTGCCGTCAGCGCAGGGACGGACGGCTTCGCATCCTGATACCGCCAGCCATAAGCCGCATACCAGGCCGAATAGGGAGCCGCCAGGCCCCATATGCCGAATCCAAGCGCCGCCAGGGCAAACAGGGCATTTCCTCCTCCGCCGGCGCCATTCCCGGAAGAGCGGGGTATCTCATGGCCGAGTACCTCCAGCAGTTCCTCTCCCGGAACCCGCTCCCGCTCGGTATAGTCATCGCTCCACCCGCCGAAGCCGGTGTTTCCCCTCACTGTCCACCAGAAAGTCGCGCCGTCCGGATAGAGAATCTCAATACTCCCATCCTTATCGACACAATATTGGTATGTCTGGCCCCCACACGTGAGGACGCCGTTCTCTCTGTCTACCGTGTAGACTCTTCCATTCTGCTCCACCTCA
This sequence comes from Intestinimonas sp. RTP31139st1_F5_RTP31139_211217, assembly GCF_040226735.1. NCBI lineage: Bacteria > Bacillati > Bacillota > Clostridia > Eubacteriales > Intestinimonas > Intestinimonas sp. RTP31139st1_F5_RTP31139_211217. The sequence continues at coordinate 128,555 of NZ_JBCOAQ010000005.1, forward strand.
TAAACGCTGGGATGGGTCTCCCTCGTACAGGCACACAGGAGCAGCGCCAGCAGCATCAAGAGGAATAGCAGCGCCTTCCGCATCAGACCCCTTCCCTCTCTTTTTCGCCGTGGCCCTTCAGAAACCTCCGATACAGCGTCTGCATCTCCTGCGCGTCCCGCGCTTGGGTACCGGCACTTTCACAGATCACGGTGGGGCTCCATCCCCGCCGCGCCAGCTCCCGCATCAGCGGTACCGGGTCAGGCCCAAAATCCTCCTGGTCAAAGGTCAGATGACACTTTTCTCCTCCGCCGGGTGTAAAGGCAATTTTGGAGAAGTGGCTGTGAAAACGAGACGCCCGGTCGGCCCCCAACTTCTCCTCCACGCGATCCAGTATTCGCCGGGTGGCCTCTTCGCCCTCAAGCTCCCCCAGGGAGCGGGCGTACAGATGGCCGAAATCAATGCAGGGCAAAAGCCGTTCATCCAGCCGGCAGAGCTCCAGTACCTCATCCAAGTCTCCAAGCTGATTGATCTTTCCCATGGTCTCCGGACACAGGGTGATATGTCCGTACCCCTCCCCGTCGCAGGCCCGGATGACCTCCCGCAGCGAGATGAGGGCAATGTCCAACGCCTCCCTCCTGGTCCGCTTCATCAGGGCGCCGGTGTGGACCGTGACCCGGACGGCCCCCATCCAGTCCGCCACCTGACAGGCCGCCAGGACGTAGTTGGTGGTCTTTTTTAAACTCACCGGGTCCGGATTCGCCAGGTTGATAAAGTAAGGGGCGTGGAGGGAGAGCTGTATCCCATGTTCTCTGGCCGCTACACCCACTGCCCGAGCAGTCTCTTCCCCCACATTGACGCCCTTCCCGCATTGATATTCAAAGGCGTCCAGGCCCTGTGAGGCAAGCCATCCAGGATATTCCACCGAGGACCTGCCCGGATAGTTCCCCGCCTGCCCGGCAGGGCCGAATTTTACACCCACAGACTCATCTCCTCCTCCCCAAGGCCCGGAAGGGTTCCTCCACCGCATAGCGGAGATAGCGCCCGGGATTTCCCCGCAGTTCCATCGGCTCAACCATCAGGGCCAGTACGCCAGCGCGTTTGGCCCCCAGTATATCCGTAAAAATTTGATCCCCCACCATGGCGGTTTGGGCAGGCGTGCGGCCCATCTGCTCCATGGCCCTGAAAAACCCCTCTGTCCTCGGCTTTCCCGCATGGCCCAGATAGGGAACCTCCAGGCACCGCGCATAGTGTCCGGCCCGGGTGGGCTTTCGGCTGTTGGAGAGCAGAAAGAGCTCCACCCCTGCCTCCGCCAGGCCGCATTTCCACTGCTGGACGGCGGGCTCCGGGTCCGGCTGTCCGTATTTGGCCAGGGTATTGTCCAGATCAGCCAGCAATAACGAGACGCCGTGCCGGGAGAGCTCCGTCCCATCGATCTCAAAAATGGAGGAATAAACACGATCAGGAATCAGGGAAAAAGCCATGTATTCACCTCATGAAAATAATCTTGCCCGCATAGATTGCATTATAACACAACACGGACAAGGGGGACAACCCACATGCTTTCAAAATCCAACCTGATCCTGGCGGCCGCTCCCACCGAAATGATGGCGGCCCAGTCCTTTGGCCTCACCCTGGCCCACATGGCGTATCGGGTGGGCGGCGGCCCCCACCTGTTCCGGGCCAATCTGCCCATCCCCGCCCGCGGCGGGCTCATGATGATCGACGACGCCGGCTTCGATGGCAGAGGCGACCCCGGTCCCTTCTGCCAGGAGGTAATGCGGGAGTGCACAGCCAGAGGCTATACCGGCGTGATCTGCGGTTTCGACCGTCCCTTCCCCTTGCTGGGCAGGGTCATCGCCGAACTCTCACCCCTGTTGGAACGCCAGGGCTGGCCTTTTTACATTAGTGAACTTTACGCCCGCTATTCGGATACCGCCAAAATTTTGATTCCCACCGCCCTCTCTGGCGGCTCCCTGCACCAGCGCCTGGAAGAGGCCGCCGCCCAGTACGGCGCATCCCGGATCGCGCTGGCTGTAGAGCGCGCCGCCGAAGACTTTTTCCTTCCCTCGCCCACCGGGCAGGGTATCCCCCTGAGCCAGGAAGCACTGCAGGCTCGCATCGAGGAGCGCAGTCCTACCATTTTCTTCTCAGGCGAACTGTGCGCCCATTACTTCACCTATATGAATAAACAGAACGGCGCCCACTTTATCCTTTTTGATGACGCGTCCTCCATCCGCAAGAAGCTGCATGTGGCCCGCACACTTGATATCTCCGACGCCCTTCTCCCCTATCCCGAGGTGGCGGATATTTTGCCGGAAATTCTGGCCTGATTTTTTCTCCGTAGCGTACTCCCTTGACTTTCTCACCATTTTCTGATAAATTGAGCATCCATTTATTTCAATAGGAGGTGCTCATTATGTTAACGGATCTCTGCGCCTGGACGGAGGAATTCCTCCGTCGGCTGTTAGACGCCTTTCCCCAGAGGCTGATATTCGCCGGGCTTCAGGGGAGCTACGGCCGGGGGGAGGCCACACCGGAGAGCGACATCGACCTCGTTGTGATCCTGGACCATGTGGGGCTCCCCGAGCTGGAGACTTATCGCGGTCTGGTACGGGGCATGGATCAGGGGGCGCTGGCCTGCGGCTTTCTATGCGGGCGCGTAGAACTGGATCGCTGGCCCCGCTACGACCTGATGCAGCTCGTCTGGGATACGCGCCCTCTCTATGGTACGCTGGAGGGACTCCACGAATTTACCCCCGACGATGTGGATATGGCCATACAAATCGGCGCTTCCGCCCTCTATCACAGCGCGGTACACTGTTTTCTCTACGACAATGACCCCTCCACCGCGCTCCCGGCGCTGGAAAAGAGCGCCTTTTTCCTGGCCCGCCTGGAGCTCTTCCGTCGTACAGGCGCTTACCCGTCCACGCGTCGGGAAACCGCTCTGTCCTATGGCCCCTGGTCCGGCGGCACAGAGAAAAAATATGAACGGCTGATCCGCTGGTCTTCCTCCCTGCTGTAGGCGAAAGAGATAACAAAAGCCCGGCGCCGTACGGCGCCGGGCTTTATTGTTCATCAATAGAATTTCTTCTTGTTCTTCCGGGCCGCCTCGGACTTCTTGCGGCGCTTAACGCTGGGACTCTCGTAGTGCTCACGCTTACGCACCTCGGCCAGCACCCCGGACTTGGCGCAACTACGCTTAAAACGCTTCAGCGCGCTCTCCAGAGACTCATTCTCCCTGACATGGACTTCCGACATTATTGTTTCCCCTCCCTCCGAAGTGACAAGCCAAGCCTGCCACGAAAGGGCCATTCGTATGGCTTTAACAGTAGTATTATATGCAATTTTATCTCCATTGTCAAGAGGACATTTTCAAGTCCATTTTACGATCGGTTTTACCAGCAGGACTTCTTGTGGGCCGCTCCCTCCTGTGGTACAATAGGACGCACAAACGATCATTGATTATGAAAGAGAGCTTACCAACATGATCAGGAAATTACAAGAAGCAGATATAAATCGGGTTGCAACCATTTGGTTCGCGGTCAATATAACAGCCCATAATTTTATTTCCGCCCAGTACTGGATGGACCATTTTGAAATAGTGCAAGAAATGTTTCCGCAAGCGGAAGTGTACGTCTATGAAGAGGGCGCCAGCATACAAGGTTTTATTGGATTGCAGGAGGACTATATCGCCGGTATTTTTGTCTCCGGCGAGGCTCAATCCAGTGGGATCGGCAGACGTTTGATCCATTTTGCAAAAGGCATACGAAGTCAACTGCGTTTGGATGTATATCAAAAAAATACACGGGCAGTACGGTTCTATCAAAGAGAGGGCTTTGAGATTTCAGGAGAACACACGGAGCAAAATACGGGCGAAAGAGAATATTCTATGATATGGAAGCGGCAATAGCCGCCCCCATTGATCGGAGAGTCCCTGAATTTGAGGCGGCTCTCCGTTTTTATTCCATTCCGGCGGAGCGCGGAATGGGCCGCGCAGCTATAAACCACACAACCGGCAAATATAAGCCTGCCTCACGCTTTCCTTGCCGCAAGCAGAAACCGATGGATCTGTCCCTCGAGGCATCCCGTTTGTTCCAATATCTCCTGCGCGCGGTATAGCTCTTTCAGGCATTTCTCTACCGTGAAACCGGGAAACTCCCATGCAATCACGTGGGCGAACCAGACAAATGCCCCCACGTCGTAGAATTTGATCGGTCGAAATGCCTCCTGCGATTGCAGAATCACAAACCCTGCCTTTTGGAACCGTTTTGATACCAGCTTTAAGCGCATCTCGGGAAAGGGAAGCTCCGTACCCGGAAGCAAAAGTTCCACCAAGGCCCTGTCATTTTCAGCGCCTACCTGCTCGGTAATAAAAATCCCGCCGCGCTTTACCACGCGATGTAGCTCTGATACACAGAAGCTGCCGTGCCTGTTTATGACGATATCAAAAGCCTCATCTTCAAAGGGAAGGTCTTCGGATGCGTCGGCCCTGTGAAAGTCTACTCCAAGCGGACACAGCGTCTTTTCACATAGCCGCACGTTGGGAGGATATGCTTCCGTTGCGCTGGTATTCGAATAGGGGTGGCGGAGGGACAGTAAAAATTCCCCTCCGCCCGTATCAAGATCGAGCAGGCGGTATCTTGATTCCAAATATTGCTCAATCACTGCTCTGTAACTCCACGGCAGGTCGTTTTCCTCCTCATACCGCCCCTGGATGTGTGAGAAATCCCACCCCTGGATATGGGCGGCGCGCTCCTCCTTCAGCCATTGCTCTTTTAAGCGTTCCTTGTCCATGACCGCCACCCCTTGAACCGCTATTCCAGCCCCATCTCACGGCAAATGATTCCTTTCACTCTGCGCTCGCGCGCCCGCGGTGCCCCACCCCACCGCATCCTATCTGTCAAATGCGTACGACGCGGGTTCCGCCGCCCTTTCCTCTCTGCCTGTCCTCTGCTGGAAATGATTGTGACTTGCCTGTCAAGGCCAAATTCGTTACAATTCGGTTACAAAACGACCGACGGAGGATTTCCCTATGAAACGCTTTTTGACCGCTCTCACACTGAGTCTGACGCTGGCCGCCAACCCCGCCCTGGCCGCAAGCCCTTCGGTATCTGTGGATGGAACTCCCGTGGCCGCATATGCCACCGTCCGCCAAAACACAACTTACGTAGCCCTGCGCCCAATGGCCGAGGCCCTCTTGGAGGACGCCGCCGTATCCTGGGAGGGGAGTTGCGCCGCAGTCCGGGGGACCGGTCTGGACCTGACCGCATCCCCCGGCGCTCTGTACCTGGAATCTAACGGCCGTGCCCTGTACATACCCTACGGCGTTCTGCTGGAGTCCGGACGCACACTGGTGCCCGTCCGCGTCCTGGCCGCCGCGCTGGGCGCCGAAGTGGAGTGGGACTCCGCCACCGGCCATGTAAATGTCACCACCGGTACAGATGCCATTCCCTCCGCTGACGAGCAGTACGACGCGGACGCCCTGCGCTGGCTCTCTCACATCATCTCCGCAGAGAGCCGGGGCGAGCCCCTCACCGGAAAGATCGCTGTGGGCAATGTGGTCCTGAATCGAGTGGCTCACAGCGAGTTCCCCAACACCATCTACGGCGTGATTTTCGACTCCCGCTGGGGGGGACAGTTTGAGCCGGTGCGCAACGGCACCATTTATCACACCCCCACCGAGGAGAGCGTGACTGCCGCCAAGCTGGTGCTGGAGGGGGCCGACGTGGCTGGCGAGAGCCTCTACTTCCTGGCCCCCACCCTCACCAACAACCACTGGATCATGGAAAACCGGGACTATATCATGACCATCGGCGTCCATTGGTTCTACAAATGATCAGGTTCCTCCCGCCTGTCCGGCGATCTGCTCCGCCAGATCGTTGAGATAGACCCACCGCTCCATTTTTTCCTCCAGTGCAGCCTCCAGCTCGGACTCTCTGCTCTGGAGCGCCTGGAGGGCCACATAGTCGCTGGCCTTCGCCTCCTGCTCCGTCCGGATCTGGGCGAGTTGCTCCTCCAGGGCGGCGATTTCACCATCAATGTTTTCATACTCCCGCTGCTCTTTATAGCTGAATTTCAGCTTCTTGGAGCCGGACGGTCTCTCCCGCCGCTTTTCAGCCGGGGCGGAGACCGTCTTTTCCCTTTTCTCCTCCGCCTTCCGGGCGTCAAGGTAGTCGGTGTAATTCCCCACGTATTCGGTAACCGCGCCGCTCTCCCCCACCTCAAAGATACGCCGGACGGTCTTATCCAGAAAATAGCGGTCGTGGGAGACGGCGATCACCGCGCCAGGGAACGTCTCCAGATAATCCTCCAGGATGGTGAGGGTCTGGATATCCAAGTCATTGGTGGGCTCATCCAGCAGCAGCACATTGGGCGCCGCAGCCAGAATGGAGAGGAGAAAAAGCCGCCGCCGCTCCCCGCCTGAGAGTTTCCCGATCGGAGCCCACTGTTCGTCCGCCGGGAAAAGAAACTGCTCCAGAAGCTGGGACGCCGTCACCCTCCCCTCCGCTGTCTCGATGCTGTTACCGATCTCCTTGACGAAATCGATGACCCGCATCTCCGGGTCCATGGGCGGGTTTTCCTGGGAAAAGTAGCCCATGCGCACCGTCTTACCGGTCGCCACCTCGCCGGAATCGGGCATGAGCCGTCCCGCGATCAGGTTGAGCAGCGTGGACTTGCCGCTGCCGTTCCGGCCCACCACTCCGATCCGGTCCTCCCGCAGCAGCATCAGGTCAAAGTCCCGGAGCACAGTTCTCCCCGCAAAGGACTTGCTCACACCGTGGAGCTCTACCGTCTTTTTCCCCAGGCGGGAAGAGACGGCGGAGAGCTCCAACGCCGTCCGCTCCTCCGGGCCGGACTGACTTTTGAGGGCTTCGTACCGTTCCAGACGCTCCCGGCTCTTGGTCCCCCGGGCGGTGGGGCCCTGCATGACCCATTGGTACTCTCTGCGCAGGATGGCCTGCCGCTTGCGTTCGCTGGCCTGGGCCATCTCCTCCCGCAGCGCCTTCTGTTCCAGGTACTTGTCGTAGTTGCCCTCATAAAAGGCAAGGGCTCCTCCCTCCACCTCCGCCATGCGTCCGACCACCCGCTCCAAAAAGTAGCGGTCATGCGTGACCATTACCAGCGCGCCTTTGAACTGCCGGAGCTCGTCCTCCAGCCAAGCGACCATACCGCTGTCCAAATGGTTGGTGGGCTCGTCCAGGATCAGCACATCGCAGGGACATGCCAGCGCGGAGCACAGCGCCACCCGCTTGCGCTGGCCGCCGGAAAGCACTCCCACACGCTGCTCAAACAGGGGCACTCCCAGCCGGGTGAGGATGGTCTTGGCCTCATATTCCGCCAGAGCCCGCGCCTCGGGCGAGACCCCGGCAAAGACCTGCTCCAGCACCGTATTTTTCTCATCAAACGCCGGAAGCTGGGGAAGATAGTTGAGGCGCACATTGGGGTCCCGGCTCACCCGTCCCTCGTCCGGCTCCTCCGCACCTGCCAGGATCCGCAGGAGGGTGGATTTTCCCGTGCCGTTGACGCCGATGACTCCCAGCTTCTGTCCCGCCTCCAGGTAGAGGGACACCCGGTCCAGCACCTTCCGTGTCCCGTAGGTTTTAGAAATCTGTTCCGCAGATAGCAGCATAACGGTTCCTCGCTTATTTTGGACTTTTTCTTAGTATACATGAATTTCTTTGAAAAGAAAAGCCGCCTCCTGGGCAAACTCTCCCCGGAGGCGATCTTTTGTTATGCAAGATATCGAGATGCTGCATCACATCCACAAGAGCACGGAAATGGGCCGCGAGGGAATTCTCTCCGTCTTGGGCAGCGCCAAGGACACCGCCCTTCGGACGGCTCTGGAACAGCAGCTTACAGAATATGAGCAGATGATGGGCAGTTCGGCACGGCTGTTGGAGGAGCGGGGCAAAACACCGAAAGGGGTCCCGGCAGCCGCAAAGCTGTCCGCCCGGATGACCTCTGCGGTAAAGACGTGGATGGACCCCTCTCCCTCCAAAATCGCCGAGATGATGGTCCAGGGCAACACCATGGGCATGACCAAGAGTCTGCGCCAGATGCGGACCTATGCTTCCGAGGACGGCCGGGTAAAGGACCTGGCCGACAAGCTTCTTCAAACAGAGGAGGCCAATATCCAGCAGATGAAAGGCTTTTTATAGTCCCGCCGGGAGAGGTGCACGCCTCTCCCGCTGCTCTTTCCCCTCAGAAAAAGCTGAGCTGCCTGTCCCCATAGCCCTGCTGATAGCTGGAGACGATCTGCTTCATCTCATAGAGGAGGCCCAGTGCCCGGCACCGCGCGGAAAACACTCCCCACAGACGTTTTGCCCGGGGGCTTACACACCAATACCGGTTCCCAAAGGCACGGCGATTTTTCTCCGCCAGGCCCTGGCCGGGAAAGCGCGTCTCCAGCTCCTGATAGTACCAGGCCCTCTGCCTGTCCCGCTGGGTCATGCCGAACACGGGGTAGATATACCGCGCCCCAGCCTCCGCCGCCCGTTCCACCACCTCCAGCACATTTTCCTCCGTATCCTCCAGGAAGGGCAGCACAGGCATGAGAAGGACACAGACGGGCAGGCCCGCCTGCGACAGCCTCCGCACCGCCTCCAGCCGCCGGGTGGGGCTGGGCGCACCGGGCTCCAGCCGTGCGGCCAGGGCGTCGTCACAGGTCGTGACGGTGAGCTTGCAGAGCACGGGCGCGTGCGCATGCAGCAGGGTGAGCACATCGATATCCCGCACGATCAGGTCCGACTTGGTGGCGATGGCCACTCCAAAACCGTAGGCGTCCAGCAGCGCCAGCGCGTTCCGGGTGAGCTGCAGCCTTTCCTCCAGCGGATGGTAGGGGTCCGACATAGAGCCTGTCCCCACCACGCCGGGCCGGATCTTCCGGCGCAGGTCGTCGCGGAGGATCTCCAGGGCGTTTTCCTTCACACGCACCCGGTCGAAGTCCTCATTTTGATAGCACTCACTGCGGCTGTCACAGTAGATGCAGCCGTGGGGACAGCCCCGGTAGATGTTCATGGTATGGTCGGTACCGAACCAAGAGGTATCCCGATTGCGGATAATCAGGTGTTTGCAGGGTACATATTCCATGGGAGCTCCCCCTTTCCGTGCCGGGCGGTCCATCGGTTTCTTATTTTACCTTAAAAGGGGCGCCGCCGCAACCGGCATCGCCCCTTTCTCGCATGGTTCCGGCATCCAATCGCCAGGGCCGCCGGTATTCCCCTGAATGGGGATGTACCGCTTGCGCTCGGGATATCTGAAAAATTTGACCGGGACGGCCGTCCCGGTCAAAATCTATCTTCTCCTGAATGCAAAAAATCGCTGTCCAAAATAGTTGAAGCCCGTATAAAGCGCCATACCGCCCAACTTGGTCAGCCTATCCCGCCAGACCGTGGGAAGGGATGTGCGGCCCAAGATCAGTCCGCCAACGGGCTGTGCCACGCCGTATGCGAGCACATAGCACACCGCCACATTCAGGGCGAACTTTACCGCCGAACGGCCCAGCGTCTCGTCGCTGCGGAAGGTGAAGGACCGGTTGAGGAAAAAGCTCATCACCGCCCCAGCCACATAGGCGATGGCGGTGGAGGGCCAGTAGCCCAGATCCTCCAGGAGGAACATCAGCGCCATGGAGAGGAGGGTGTTGCCCACCCCCACCAGCAGGAATTTGAGGATGGAGGAATCAATCAGCCTTGCCATTGCCGTCCTCCAGAATCTCCCGGATCAGGAACCGAGGCCGTGCCTTGGTCTCCAGGTAGATTTTTCCGATATACTCTCCAATGACCCCCAGGGACAGCAGGATCAGTCCCCCGATGGCCCACACGGAACAGATGAGGCTGGCCCAGCCCACGATTGTATCCCCATGGGCCCAGCGGACGATGGAGTAGACCAGCATCAGAAGGCTCACCAGAAAGATGAGGAAGCCCAGCAGTGTGATATACCGGATGGGCTTGGTAGACAGACTGGTGATGCCCTCCATGGCAAAGGAGAGCATTTTCTTGAGGGGATACTTGCTCTCCCCGGCAAAGCGTTCTCCCCGCTCATACTCCACCGTGCCGACGGTATAGCCGATCATGGGGACGATGCCCCGGAGGAAGAGGTTCACCTCCCGGAATTCGGCCAATCCATCCAAGGCCCGGCGGGACATCAGCCGGTAATCGGCGTGGTTGAACACGGTCTCCGCCCCCAGGAAATTCATCACCCGGTAAAACCCCTCGGCGGTAACCCGTTTGAAAAAGGTATCCTTTTTCCGGGAGGAACGGACGCCATAGACAATGTCGCAACCCTCGCTGTACTTCTCCACCATGGCATCCACCGCATCCACATCATCCTGGAGGTCGGCGTCCATGGACACTGCCATGTCACAGCGGTCCCGGGCAGTCATGAGCCCGGCCAGCAGGGCATTCTGATGACCCCGGTTCCGGCTCAGGTCCACCCCTGAAAAGAGGGGGTCCGCGGCATGAAGCCTTGAAATGACCCCCCAGGTCCCATCCCTGGAGCCGTCATTGACAAAGAGGACCCGGCTCTTCGGCGATATCTTACCCGCCGCCATCAGGCCCCGGAGCTTGTCCCCCAGCCGCCGTGCGGTCTCCGGCAGAACTTCCTCCTCGTTGTAGCACGGAACGACGATATAAAGCGTGTCACACATGGTCATCTGATGCCTCGCTCATAACTGAAATATGCAGCACTTCACAAATTTTGAAAAAAACCTCTAGTGACGGCTTTTTTGTTCCGCGCTCGATCTCATTGTAAAATGGTTGTGTGATCCCGACCAGAGCCGCCATTTTATATTGACTGTAGCCGAATTTTTTCCGCCTTGCCTTTATGATCCCAACATAATCCACCAAAACAATCACCATTGTTCATGATATAGCTGAAAACTATCAAAGTAAAGAATAGCTTTCAGCTATTGCCGCGAATCGGCAAAGCGTTCGGATGCGCGCTGCTTTATCGGGCGCATCCGACGGGTCACGCCTCCAGCTTTTCCCGCAAATGCTCCATCGCTTTGCGCTCGATGCGGGAGACTTGGACCTGGCTCACGCCCAGCACTCTGGCGGCCCGATCCTGGGTGAGGCCTTTATAATACCGCAGAAAAATGACCTGCCGTTCCCGCTCCGGCAGAGCGTCGATGGCGCCGCGCAGGGCGAGACGTTCCACCACTCCCTCCTCCATGCCCTCCGTGCCCAGGATGGACTCCAGGGTAAACCCGTCCTCTCCCGTCTCCATCTGGAGGGAGGCCACGGGCAGGTTTGCCTCCTCCGCGGCAGCGATATCCTCCGGTTCCAGCCCCGTCTCTTCCGAGAGCTCGGAGAGGGTGGGGTCCCGTCCCAGCATATGGCCCAGCTTGTCCCGTGCCAGGCGGATGGTCATCCCCCGCTCCTTGATCCCACGGCTCACCTTTACCGCCCCGTCATCCCGCAGAAATCGCCGGATCTCCCCGGCGATTTTGGGGACGGCATAGGTGGAGAACTGGCAGCCGAAGGCCGGGTCAAAGCCCCGCACCGCCTTCAGAAAACCCAGACACCCCAACTGGTACAGGTCCTCCGGGTCCACCCCGCGGCCATAGTATCGCCGCACGATGCTCCAGATGAGACCGGCGTTCTCCTCCAGCATCCGTTCACAGGCGTCGTTGTCTCCGGCCCGGGCGGAAGCCAGCAGCATGTCCCTTTCCTGCGAGAGCGGGGCCTCCAGGGTACTCACTTTCCGCCCGCCGTCAGGCGGCGGGCGATGCGGCGGCGCATGGTGACTGTGGTGCCCTTTCCCGGGGTGGAGCGGACCCGCAGCGTGTCCATAAAACTCTCCATGATGGTGAACCCCATGCCGGAACGCTCCTCGTTCCCTGTGGTAAAAAGAGGGGTCCTGGCCTGCGCCACATCGGCGATCCCCACACCCCAGTCCTGCACGGTGATCTCCAGCAGGCTGTCCTCGAAGAGCCTCAGCTTCAATTTTACCCGTCCCAGGCGGTCCGGATAGGCGTGGACGATGGCGTTGGTCACCGCCTCGCTGACAGCGGTTTTGATGTCGTTTATCTCATCCAGAGTGGGGTCCAGTTGGGCGGCGAAGCAGGCCGCCGCAGTGCGGGCGAACCCCTCGTTGGCCGAGCGGCTCAGGAATTCAATCGTGGCTGTGTTGACCGGTTTCATCCTATGTACTTCCTCCTTGGCCGCGGGCGGACTCCGCCGCCCGCGCATCTTTTCACGCAAACCGCATGAGCCGCTCCAATCCGGCGGCCCGCAGAACCTTTTCTGCCTGGGGCGGCACATCTTTTACCGTCACCGCCCCCCCAAGCTCAGCGGTCCGCCTGTAGCATCGCAGCACCACCGCAATGCCGGAGCTGTCCATAAATGTGACGCCTCCTAGGTCCAGCGTCACATGTTTGGGCAGCTCCCGGTCGATCTCCCGCTCTATTTCCGTCATCAGGCCCCGGGCGTGGTGGTGGTCCACCTCGCCGGACAGGGCCATGCAGATTTCCCTGTCTCCCCCGGTACAAGTCAAACCCATTCTCTCTCCCTCCCGTCCGGATAGTAAAAAATCGGGTTATACCAAATATTGGTATAACCCGATTATAGCGCGGTATTGATGCGGTATTTCGTCGAAATTTAATGATTCCCCAATTTATGTATGATAACGCCGTCCCGGCTCGAAAACCGGGACGGCGTGGGGTGGTCTGCCAGCACAGGACTCACATGGCCTAGAGCTGTTCCTCCAGTTTGGCAATGAGGGCGGCAAGCTTTTCGGCCCGCTCCCGCTCGGCCTCCACCACGTTGGCGGGGGCCTTGTTGACAAAGCCGGGGTTATGGAGCTTGGTATTGAGCTTTTCCAGCTCCGCCCGGCTCTTGCCCAGCTCCTTTTCCATCCGCGCCCTCTCCTTCTCCATGTCCACCAGCTCAGCCATAGGCATGGAGATGCGCGCTGCGTGGGTGATGACGGTGACCATGCCCTTGGCGGCCTGGTCGGCGTCACTGCCGGACTCCGCCACACCGGTGATGGTCACATCGCTGCCATAGCCCAGGCGCTTGAGGAAGGGAATCCCGGCGGTGAACACCTCCTGCTCCAAAGTGGAAACGGTAAGGTGGGCACGCTTGGAGGGTGGGACATTCATCTCGGCTCTTCTGGTACGGACCGCGCCGATGGCGTCCATGATCATCTCCATAGCCTTCTCCTCCTCAGGGAAGTCCAGCTCCACGTGGTGCTCGGGCCACCTTTGAAGCATGAGGAAATCCCCCTCGTGGGGCAGGGCCTGCCAGATCTCCTCGGTGAGGAAGGGCATAAAGGGGTGAAGGAGCTTGAGGATATGGGTGAGGACATAGCACAGGACCTTCTGAGCGTTGATTTTTGCCTCGGCGTCCTCCCCCTGAAGGCGGGATTTGGTGAGCTCGATATACCAGTCGCAATAGTCGTCCCAGATGAAATCGTACACCTTCTGGGCTGCCACGCCCAGCTCGTACTTGTCCATATTCTCCGTGACCTCGGGGATGACCGAGTTGAGCTTGGAGAGGATCCACTTGTCCTCCAGCTCCAGGTGCTCGGGCAGCTCACACCGGTCGATGGTGAGATTCATCATCAGGAAGCGGGAGGCGTTCCAGATCTTATTGGCGAAGTTACGCATGGCCTCGCACCGCTCGGTATAGAAGCGCATATCATTCCCGGGGGAGTTTCCGGTGACCAGGTTGAAGCGCAGCGCGTCCGCGCCGTACTGCTCGGCGATCACCAGCGGATCGATACCGTTGCCCAGGGACTTGGACATCTTCCGCCCCTTGTCGTCCCGGACCAGGCCGTGGATGAACACGGTGTGGAAGGGGGGCTTGCCGGTGTGTTCGCAGCCGGAAAAGATCATCCGCGCCACCCAGAAGAAGATGATGTCATAGCCGGTGACCAGCACATCAGTGGGGTAAAAATACTTGAAGTCCTCGGTCTCCGCGGGCCAGCCCAGGGTGGAGAAGGGCCACAGCGCAGAGGAGAACCACGTATCCAGTACGTCCTCCTCCTGGTGGATGTGCGTGGAGTGACAGTGCTCACACTCGGTGGGATCGGTCTCAGAGACTGTCATCCGGCCGCAGTCGTCGCAATACCAGGCGGGAATACGGTGGCCCCACCAGAGTTGGCGGGAGATGCACCAGTCGTGGACGTTCTCCATCCAGTTGGTATAGGTCTTGGAGAAGCGGTCCGGAACAAACTTGACCTCTCCCTCATTTACCACACGCAGCGCCTCTCGGGCCAGCGGCTCCATCTTGACGAACCACTGGGCGGAGATGAGGGGCTCCACATCGGTACCGCAGCGGTAGCAGGTGCCCACGTTGTGGGTATGGTCGGTGATCTTATCCAGCAGGCCCAGCCTCTCTAGGTCCTCCACGATGACCTTCCGGGCCTCATAGCGGTCCAGCCCCTGATACTTGCCGCCGTTCTCATTGATCTTGCCGTCGTCATCCAGCACCCGGATGGATTCCAGATTGTGCCGGAGCCCCACCTCGAAGTCGTTGGGGTCGTGGGCGGGCGTCATCTTCACGCAGCCGGTGCCGAATTCCATGTCCACATACTCGTCGGCCACAATGGGAATTTCCTTGTCCACCAAGGGCAGGATGCACGTCTTGCCCACCAGGTCCCGATAGCGGTCATCGTTGGGATTCACGGCCACACCGGTGTCGCCCAGCATAGTCTCCGGACGGGTGGTGGCCACCACGACATACCGGCCTTCCTCCCCCTGGATGGGGTACTTGATATGCCAGAGGTGGCCGGGCTTCTCCTTGTATTCCACCTCTGCGTCGGACAGGGCGGTGGTACAGTGGGGACACCAGTTGATGATGCGGCTGCCCTTATAAATGAGGCCCTTGTTATAGAGGGTGACAAAGACGTGCCGGACGGCGGCGGAGAGGCCGTCATCCATAGTAAAGCGGGCCCGGGACCAGTCGCAGGAGGCTCCCAGTTTCTTTTGCTGCTCAACGATGCGCCCGCCGTATTTGGCTTTCCAGTCCCACACCCGCTCCAGGAACTTGTCCCGGCCCAAGTCGTATCGGGTGAGGCCCTCGTTCTTGCGGAGCTCCTCCTCCACCTTGATCTGGGTGGCGATGCCGGCATGGTCGGTGCCGGGAACCCACAGGGCGGCGTATCCCTGCATTCGCTTGAAGCGGATGAGGATATCCTGCAGGGTGGAGTCCATAGCGTGCCCCATATGGAGCTGCCCGGTGACATTGGGTGGCGGCATCACGATGGTAAAGGGCTTTTTATCCGGGTCCCGATGTCCCTCAAAGCAGCCGTGTTCCTCCCACATCTTATAGATGCGGCCCTCCACCTCCTGGGGTTCATAGACCTTCGGTAGTTCTCTGTTCATTGGTTTCACTCCTATTTTTTACTCTCATGCGGCATCGCGGTTCCGGATCAGGGCCCGTTCACCGGAGCATAGCCTGAAGTGCTTTGGTTTTCAGGGTGTAGGACACCCAAGGGCGCCCACACTTCTCCTCCAGGAAATCCTGAAACGCCTGAGGAGATCCCCCCGTCAGGCAGGATTTGGCAAAGCATACGCTGACCGCTTTTTTGCAGGCCACCAGCATGTAGTCCTCCGATACGAAAAGGCCGCCTACTTCCGGGTACTCAAACAGCCGCCTGGACTCCACCTCCTGATTGGGGAGAGTTGTGCCCGGTGCGCTGAGGGTACACCCCTCCTCGTCAAAGGACACCACCAGCTTTTTGGCCGCGTCCTCCGGGGAGAGCACCTGTTCCCGGGCCTTTTTGATAAATTTTTTCGTGTCCCGGCCCTGGATCTTCCCGGTCACATGCCAGGTGATCAACAGGGACCCGCCGAAGAAGAAAAGCAGCTGTGCCGGCGACTGCCGTCCCCACAGCGCCAAAACAAATGCCGCCGCGGCCACAATCGCCTCACCCGCCACTGCCAGTCGAAAGGATCTGCCCTGTACCTCTCTGGCCCGCCGGAACAGACAATACTGATCGGTCCAACTGCTGAATACCTTCCCAGTTGTACGGACTTCAAATCGCTTCATGCTCCCCGTCCTCCTCATTAATCGGCGGAATCAAATTGCCGTGTGTCCCGACGCACTGCGTCGCTCCGCTATTTTCGGTCTGCAAAGGCTCTGCAATGCCCATATAATAAAAAAGCCCTGAAGCCTCTCGGCCTCAGGGCGAATCTCTCCGCGGTACCACCTGAATTCGGACGCGCCGCGTCCGCACTCCATTGCCCATAACGCGGGCAGCACGCCGGCGCTTACTGAGGGCTCCGCCCTGTTGTGCGCCGAAGCTCTGGGACCACCTTCCGCTTCTCCCGGGGGAGCCTTGCACCGTCCGGCTCCTCTCTGGACCTGGGGGAACAGCGTACTCCTTCCCGTCACAGCCTTTTTCATGATTACTGCTTTTTAGTATACGCAGAAAGGAGGAAAAAGTCAAGCGGATCGGCGGTTTCCATGCAAAAAGGGAGTGGGCCGGAGCCCACTCCCTTTGGATCAAATCGCGCGGTGTTATTTTGCAGCCGCTCTGGCATTGACCTTGTCTTTGCCCAGGGTGGCACGCAGTGCCATAAGTACGATAAACATGGAGGCAAACGCAATGATCAGGTTGACAATGACATTCTGGATCAAACCGGCAATGATATAGTTCACAAAGGCCACCGCAGCCACAGTGAGCGCATAAGGAAGCTGCGTCTTCACGTGGTTGAGGTGGAAGCACTGAGCGCCGGTAGAGGCCAGGATCGTGGTATCGGAGATGGGGGAACAGTGGTCGCCACACACGGCGCCGGCCAGGCACGCCGCAATACCGATGGTGAGGATCGTGCCGGCGTCCACGCCGAAGGTGCTCACCACGATGGGGATCAGAATGCCGAAGGTGCCCCAAGAGGTGCCGGTGGCGAAGCCAAGGCCCACAGCCACCAGGAAAATCACTGCGGGCAGGAAGTTTGCGAAGTTGGAGGCGACAGCTCCCATGGCGTCGGCCACAAAGAACTTGGCGCCCAGCAGACCGTTGGTCACGCCGCTGATGGTCCAGGCAAAGCACAGGATCAGGATGGCGGGCACCATGACCTTGAAGCCCTCGGCGATACAGTCAGTAAACTGGGCGAAGTTCATGGTACGGCGGACCATATAGAAGATAAAGGCGAACAGCAACGCCAGGAAGGACCCGTACATCAGGCCGGTGGGCGCATCACAGTCGGCAAACGCGCCCATTACATCCATAAAATAATCAGAACTACCGGTAAAAAAGCCTCCGGTATACAGCAGGCCGGACACACAGCAGATGATCAGGGCGATCACGGGGATCACCAGGTCCGCCACCTTGCCCTTGGTGGAGTTCTTGCTCTCGTCGTCGGCCCCTTCGAAGGGACGTTCGGGGGTGGTGTACAGATCGCCCTTCTTGGCGTTGTCCTCGTGAATCTTCATGGGACCGAAGTCCTCATCAAAGACGGCCAGGATCACCAGCGTGAACAGGGTCAGGATGGCATAGTAGTTCCAGGGGATGGCACTGATGAAGAGCTGCAGGCCGCTGACGCCCTCCATGGTGTCGGCCACGCCGGCAACGGCTGCGGCCCAGGAGGAAATGGGCATCATAATGCATACGGGAGCGGCGGTGGAGTCGATCATATAGGCCAGCTTGGCGCGGGAGATGTTGTGGCTGTCGGTCACCGGGCGCATGACGTTGCCGGTGGTGAGGTTGTTGAAATAGTCGTCCACGCCCAGCACAATGGCCAGCACCATGGTGGCCAGCAGGGCGCCCCGCTTGGTCTTGATGTGCTTCTTGGCCCAGTCACCATAGGCCTTGGAGCCGCCGGAGCGGTTCATCAGCACCACGATCACACCCAGCATGACCAGGAACGCGAGAAGGGCCACGTTGCCGCCCACGGATTCCACCAGCGTATCAAAGGTGCTTGTAACGCCCATGACGGGATTAAAATTGGCGTACAGGAAACCTCCCACCAGGCAGCCCAGGAACAGGGACGTATAGACTTCCTTGGTGATGAGGGCCAGCGCAATGGCCAGCACCGGCGGCAGAAGAGAAAGCGGCATGGAGAAGAAATTACTGACGTATTCGGCCTCGCCCTCTGCGAAGGCGGTGGTCATAAGGATTCCTACAATTGCTGCGATGGTCAGAATAAAGGGGACAAAATTCCTCTTTGTTCTATGCATGTTTACCCTCCCTTTCAAATATGCGGTTGTCAAGGTACGTGCTGCGCTGAAATAAACCAAACCAATTCCCACACTCAGGATATCATAGTTCCCGAGAAAAGACAAGGCATTTTTCATAAAAACAATGTGTGTTTTTTGTAGCTCTTTATAGTTAATGCCTACGCATACCATATTTTTCAATTTTATTTCATTTCTCTGCTGCTTTAAATTGTGCAATTCCACTCAATAAAAGTGCAAAAAGGAGGCGGGGTTTTACCCCGCCTCCCACAGTTCCTATTAAATTTTGTTTTTAATTCTTTACCGCAGCCGGCTGCTTTTTCTGCTCGACCATACGGATAATTACCAGCACTCCAAACATGGAGGCAAAGGCGATGATCAGGTCGATGATGACATTTTGGAGGTAGCCGGCGATGATGTAGTTGACAAATGCCACAGCGGCTACCGTAACCGCATAGGGGATCTGTGTCTTTACATGGTTGAGGTGGTAGCACTGGGCACCGGTGGAGGCCAGGATCGTGGTGTCGGAGATGGGAGAGCAGTGGTCGCCCATGACCGCGCCCGCCAAGCAGGAGGCAATACCGATGGTGAGGATGGTGCCGGCGTCGGCCCCGAAGGTACTCACCACGATGGGGATCAGGATACCAAAGGTGCCCCAGGAGGTGCCGGTCGCAAAGCCCAGGCCGCAGGCCACCAGGAAGATCACCGCAGGCAGGAGATTTGCAAAGCTGCCTGCCACCGAGGCCATGGCGTCGGCCACAAAGTACTTGGCGCCCAGCAGCCCGTTGGTCACGTCGCTGATGGTCCAGGCAAAGGTCAGGATCAGAATGGCGGGCACCATGATGTTAAAGCCCTCGGCGATGCAGTCGGTAAACTGGGAGAACGTCATGGTGCGGCGGATCATGTAGAAGGCAAAGATCAGTACCAGCGCAAGGAAGGAGCCATACATCAGACCGGTAGGCGCGTCACAGTTGGAGAAGGCGTCGATGACGCTGATTCCGCCCTCAAACATGCCGCCGGTGTACAGCAGACCTGTCACGCAGAAGATGATCAGGATGATGACCGGGATCACCAGGTCGGTGACTTTGCCGTTGGTGGAGTTTTTGCTGTCGTCCGCATTGGCATAGGGGCGCTCGGGGGTGGTGTAGAGATCGCCCTTCTTGGCGTTGTCCTCGTGGACCTTCATGGGACCGTAATCCAGATCAAACACGGCCAGAACCACCAGCATGAAGAGGGTGAGGAGCGCGTAATAGTTCCAGGGGATGGCGCTGATGAAGAGCTGCAGGCCGCTGACGCCCTCCATCGTGTCGGCCACGCCGGAGACGGCTGCGGCCCAAGAGGAGATGGGCATCATGATGCATACGGGAGCGGCGGTGGCGTCACACATGTAGGCCAGCTTGGCGCGGGAGATGTTGTGGCTGTCGGTCACCGGACGCATGACGTTGCCGGTGGTGAGGTTGTTGAAATAGTCGTCCACGCCCAGCACAATGGCCAGCACCATGGTGGCCAGCAGAGCGCCCCGTTTGGTCTTGATCTTCTTTTTGGCCCAGTCGCCATATGCCTTGGAGCCGCCGGAGCGGTTCATCAGCACCACGATGATGCCCAAAATGACCAGGAATGCCACGATGCCCAGGTTGCCGCCCACCGCGGTACACAGCGTGTCGAATGTGCTGGTGACGGCCAAGACAGGGTTAAAATTCGCGTACAGGAAGCCGCCCACCAGGCAGCCCAGGAACAGAGAGGTATAGACCTCTTTCGTGATGAGTGAGAGTCCGATGGCCACTACCGGCGGCAAAAGTGAAAGTGCGCTGGAGTAGAAGCTGCTGACGTACTCGGCCTCGCCTTCCGCAAAGGCGGTGGTGAGCAGAAGGCCGAGCGCTGCGGTGAGAACCAAGAGCACCGGAGCAATCTTCCGCTTGAATTGTTGCATGGATACCCTCCCTTTCAAAATGCGCGGTTTCTAAGTAGTGTGTAGCGCGGTGCGAGTGTTGTGCACTCAGACAATTTTCCCAACTCAGTTTTGTCCAAACATTGTGCACCCAAACCAATCCCACTGCTAAAATAACACCATCTGGAAGGGATTACAAGCCATGGCTGGTAAAGCTTTTGTTGTATTTTTGTAAAGTACAGTTTACAAGGGACTACACAGGGTAGGTATCTGACGGGAGGTGTGCCGCCCGTCAGATTTTCCATGTGATATTCAAGCTATCGCTTGTGGCGGCTATGGTAGTGAGCATTAAGTCCACCACCCGCCGCTTGTCGTCAAAGGCTACATTCTCCCAAGTGTCGAGGTAGCCGGAAATCTGGCTGACCTGTTCCGGGCTTATGGCTTCCACCGTCAACTCCGCTATCTGCGCCAGTAGTTCCTGCTTGCGTCCGTCCAGTTCGGCTATCTTCACATTCACATAGGAGAGCAGAACATTGTTTGCGCCCGTCAGACTGTCTACCAGCTTTTCAATCTCGCTGTCCACATGAGCAAGCTCCACTTGCAGAGCGGCGATTTTCGGGTTTGCCTTTGCCGCTTTCTTCCTGCCCGTCAGTGTCTTGTAGCTGTCCAGCTTTTTCACCATCTGCTGATAAGTGACCGCTTCCAGTTCCGAAGTGATGATTTTCCCACAGCCGGGGCAACTCTTGTTATCCAGCCGCTTTGTGCAACGGAGATATTGCTTGCCGGACGGATTAAAGATACTCATAAGAGCATACCCGCAATTCCCGCATTTGATTTTTCCTGCCAGCCATGTATGAGTGGCTTTCCGGGCAGACTGGATTTTCATGTTGTTCATCAGCTTCTTGCGGCAGGTCAGCCATACGTCCGAGGGGACAATCCCCTCATGCGGAGCCAGCACCAGCATTTGGTCTTTGAGATTTTGCGCCTTGTCCGGCTTTACGTCCCGCCCCTGGTACAGATAGCACCCGTTCATGCCCGTAAAGTCGGCGGCGTCATTGACAATGACTGTCCCCTGGCTTTTGAAAAACTCGTACACGTCGAGGTCTGCCTGCACATAGACGGGATTGCGTAACATCTGCGCCAGCGTGGGACGTATCAGTTTTTTGCCGTTGAACAAAATCCCCTGTTCGGCAAAGTGCCGGGTAATGTCCCCGTATGAAGTCGTCGGCTCGGCGTACATCTCGAACATGAGCCGGATATTCGCCGCTTCCTCCGGGTTTACCACCAGCTTCTTTGTGTTGATACCGTCCATTTTGATAGGCTCTGTGTGGAAGCCATAGGGAGCCTTACCGCCCATTTTGAAGCCCCGCTGACTGCGGGAGTAATAAGCGTCCGTCACCCGCTTCTGTATCGTTTCCCGTTCAAGCTGGGCGAACACGATACAGATATTCAGCATAGCCCGCCCCATAGGAGTGGAGGTGTCAAACTTCTCCGTAGAGGAAACAAACTCCACGTTGTACTGCTGGAACAGTTCCATCATGTTTGCAAAGTCCAGAATGGAACGGCTGATACGGTCAAGTTTGTAAACAATGACCTTTGCAATCAAGCCCCGCTTGATGTCCCGCACCAATTCTTGAAACTTTGGACGGTCTGTGTTTTTGCCGCTGTACCCTTTGTCTGTGTATTCCTTGCAGTTACCGCCTTTCAATTCATATTTGCAAAATTCAATCTGGCTTTCAATGGAAATACTGTCTTTTTTGTCCACCGATTGTCTTGCATAGATTGCGTCTATTCTGTTGTTCATATTGTCGCTCCTTTTCTTAAAAAAGAAACGGAGCTGCTGACACTATTATTATACCGCCAGCAGCCCCGCAAATCAACGGTGGCTTTGGAAAACCTTACGCCCCGGCGCCCTCATTCTGCCGTTTATCGGCATACTTGCGGAACACTTCATAAAGCTGCTGTTCCAACTCCCGGCGTTTCGCCGCTTCCTGCTCCGGCGTGAACACCGGGGAGAGATTTTCCAGCGTGATTTCCTTTCCCTGAAAAGTTACGACCTCTGTTTCTTTCTTGTATCTGATATGCTCCATAGAACCTCCCATATTCAATTTTCAAGGTACAATGCCGCACAGGGGCGGCGTGAAATTTTGCTTATATTCAATCACCTTTCCTTTGTGTATCGCTGTTGCCGCTTTACCTCCGCCAGTACGTCCGACGGGATACGGTCAACCAGCCTTTGGATATTCTGCAATTCGCTTTCCAGCTTCGCCCGTTCCATGCGGTCTTTCATTTTGCCGCTTTCGCTGGCTCTGGCTCTCGCTTCCAGCTTTTGATTTTCTTCCAGCAGGTCATTGATTGTGACCTTATATTTCTTCAACTGCCCGGAGAAGTTCTCCATTTGCGGAAACCACTTTTTCAGCATGGCAAGGGCTTCCTCTTTCTTTTTTCCGGCGTTGATCGGATTGATACCGTCCAGCGTGGCTTCAATCGCCCTCGCCTGTTTGGAGAGGGAAACGGCCTGTTTGAAAAGCCGGGTAGGGATATGCTTCCGGCCTGTCTTGCTGGCGCTCTCTCCACGCTCCAAGTCGGGATATTTCTCCACCATGTAGGCGTGAAAATCGTCCTGCCACTTCGTCAAATTCGCCCGGTTGCCTATGATTTCTTTGGCGCACAGGCGGTTGTCCTTTGTCAGCGGAACAAAAGTCAAATGCAGGTGGGGTGTTTTCTCGTCCATGTGTACCACCGCCGACACGATATTTTCCCGGCCTACCCGGTCAATGAGGAAATCCGCCGCCCTCTGGAAAAAGGCTTGTATCTCTTTTGGGGACTTGCCCTTGAAAAACTCCGGGCTGGCGGTTATGAGCGTATCCACAAACCGGGTGCTGTCTTTGCGTGTCCTGCACCCCGCCTGTTCAATGCGGCTCTGAATGAAATGGTAGTATCTGCCCTCCGGCTTGACGATGTGAAAATTGTACTTGCTCCGGCTGGCGTCAATGTCGGGATTGCTGGCGTACTGGTCTTTCTGTCTTTCGTGGTGGGCTTCCAGCGGCCTTGCCGGGTTGCCCTTATGCTTCTCAAATCGCAAAATTGCGTGCTGTGCCATAAACTCCTTTCCCCATCCCTTTCCTATCCGGGACTTTTCCAAAGGAAAATCCCGCCGGAAATATCTCTGATAGGATTGGAATGGAATTGATATAAATAAATCGTTTTAATCTCTGTATTTCTATATACCGTCCAGTTTTCGTACTTCAAGAGGATTGATTATCGTACTCCATGAGTACGGTTTTCAGCCCTCCGGCGTACCGGAACCGGATTTCTTGAAGTCAGTGTTTGAAACCGCTTCATAGGATTTTGGGTAGATACGGTTTGGTTTTCCACAGCCCTGTTTCTGTATCTCCACAAGCCCCGCATACTGTAATTCCCGCAAGGTGTTGACCGCCTTTTGCCGCCCACAGTGGAGCAGGGCGACCACCTCGCAGATTGGATAATACAGGTAAATGCGCCCGTACTCGTCCGCCCAGCCGTTCTTGCGGGATAACTCCGTCCGGCGCAAGATAAAGGCGTACAGTATCTTCGCTTCATTGGACAGGGGCGTAAATGTAGGGGCTTCAAAGAGAAAATTCGGGAGCCGGGTGAAGCTGACCGATTTCTCCGGTTGATGAATATAAATCGTGTTTGTCATAGTGTGCTTTGTGGACAGTTAGAACGGCATTTCCGGGGGCAGACGATATTTTATATGACCTGCCCCGGTTCTGCCCTCTGGAAGCCTTATAAATCAAGGCTTTTTTCCTGCCTAATTGTCCACACTCGACCTCCTTTTCCGTTCACTTTCCGCTTTCTGCCGCCTGTGAACTCTGGCGGCACAGTCCGGGCAGTATTTCCCCCGGTTGGACTTTGGGACGAACACGCCGCCGCAGACCTCACAGCGTTTCAAGTCCTTATCCCGGAAAATTTCCGCTTCCAGTGTTCCGACCAGCGGCAAGACCGACCAGCGGAACCACTTACAGCAGACCGAGAAAGAAATCATCTGCGGGCAGGTATGACCGTCCCCGTCGTCAAGAGCGATACAGTCCCCGCCCTCACAGTTGCAGCACTCCCGGCGGATTAGGCTGTTTGCCTGTTTCCTCTGCGCCGGTGTCATGCGGTAGAGGGAACCGTCCGGCCTGCGCTCCAAGGACGGCAATCGCTTGTATAAATTTTCTTTCATGCGTTCCTCCGTTTCCTTGCTGCCGTTCTCCCCGAAAAGGCTTCCTGCCCCATTCCTGCGGCGTGTTCCGGCGTTGGCACGCTCCCCGGACTTCGGGACATTTTGTCCCGAAGCTGGCTCGTTGCGGTGCTTCCCCTGCCGGGATATTCCTTTTCGGACGGTCATCCTGTTTTCAAGGTGCTGTTCACCGATGAACTAACCTAAGTCTACACCTAAATGACCGTCCGTCCCGTATATCCATAAAGTCGGAAATCAGCCCGGAAAACTCCCTATTTCCACGCTCTCGGAATTGTGGTACAATAAAAATATCCAAACAGCGAATCGAAATAAGGGAAAAAATATAGGAGGAAAATATATGGGCGCATGGAATTATGGCGTTTTTGATGATGATACTGCATATGACGCTTTGGACGACCTTAAAGCATCATCAAATATAATCGCTGATATTGAAAGATACTTTGATGAGGTTATACAGGCAGAATATGTCGGTTACGACGAAGCGCATTATGCTTTGGTATCAGCCGCATTTATTGACAGTGTTATAAATGATACTCAATATAGGTGTGATGGTGATGATTATTTTGAATGGACGAGATTGCAAAAGTGCTTTGATTTCTCTCCACTCAAACATAAAGCTGTAAAAGCCATTGACGCTGTTCTTTCTGATAATTCCGAATTAAAAGAATTGTGGGAAGAAAACGAGGAATTGTATGAAGCATGGAAAGAGGATAAACTCTCAATAAAGAAAAGGCTTCAACAATAAATAGCTTTTATTATCGCTTATTTATCGGGCAGATGAGGAGGGAGAGCATGGAATTATCCATACAAGAACGATTGAAAGACCTGCGTGTGGAGCGTGGGCTGACGTTGGAACAACTTGCGGAGCAGACGCACCTCTCCAAGTCTGCGCTGGGAAGCTATGAAGCGGAGGACTTCAAGGACATCAGCCACTATGCCCTTATCAAGCTGGCGAAGTTTTACGGCGTGACCTCCGATTATCTGCTGGGGTTGTCCGAAACAAAAAATCACCCAAACGCCGATCTTGCAGACCTGCGTTTGAGTGACGATATGATTGAACTGCTGAAAAGCGGGCGGGTGGACAATTCCCTTTTATGTGAACTGGCGGCGCACCCGGATTTTCCCCGGCTCATGGCTGACCTTGAAATCTATGTGAACGGCGTGGCGGTGAAGCAGGTGCAGACCGTAAACGCCATAGTGGACACCATGAGCGCAACCATTATGAAACAATACAATCCCGGCTTGACCGACCCGCAGTTAAGACAGCTTGTCGCCGCCCATATTGACGACGACAGCTTTTGCCGCTATGTGATACAGCAGGACATAAACAGCATAGCTCTTGACCTGCGGGAAGCCCACAGGGACGATTTTTTCAGCGTCCCGGAGGATAACCCGCTGAAAGGATTGTTGCAGGCCGCCGATGAAGTTGCCAGAGAGGACAGCGACCCGGAGCAAGCGTCGCTGGCGTTTATCTGCAAACGGCTTCGGCTGAATTATAAGAAGCTGTCCGAGGAAGAAAAGAAATGGCTTAAAAAGATTTCGGAGAAGTCCGACTTGCTGAAAAATCCGAACCCACAGCGAGGAAAAAGGGGGTAGTACATGGAGAATGTCGTTGCATACTTAAAAGACCACTGGCAGTATGTGGTGATTGCGGGCGGTGGGCTGACACTGTTGGGAGCAATTTTTAACTGGCGGTGGGTCACAAGCCCGGATGGAGAAAGACCAAACGGCCCCGGACGCTTTATCTATGACATATTCGGACAGGGCGGGTATCGTGTCTTTATGGGCGTTCTGGGCGTTGTAATTATTGCTTGTGGGATTTTCTTTCTTTTTGTGGGAAGATAAAGCAAAAGAACAAATCGAAATATGGAGGAAATGCAAATGGGAATGATTGCAAATTATCAACCAACCACTGACATTGAATTAGAAAAAATCATGTGCCTTGATGATGTGGAAGAATTACAAGAAAGTGAGGACATAGAAATTTGTGATATAGATAAAATGTGGGACGCACTTCATTTTTTACTGACGGGGAAATCTGCCAGCGAACCGATTGAAGATGATTTAATCAGTGAAGCGATTGTAGGACAGTTCAATATATCTGAAGAAGACTTTATATCTGGAACGAAAGCTGATAGGGTGAAAGAAATAGCCAGGGCGTTGCAAGAAATTGATTTTGAAACATATCTTGATAAATTTGATATGAGTGCGTTTTCCCAAAATGATATTTACCCCAATATTTGGGGATACGAAGATGAAGCAGATGAAATTAAAGATGATTTAAGAAATTCATTTGAAAATTTGAAAAAGTTTTATGAAAAAATGGCAGCACAAGAGAGCGCCGTTTTAGTGTCAATCTATTAACTGTATAATTTCAACTGTTGCTGAAATAGCAAAGTCAGCCGATCCAGTCAACGGTCAAGATGAACGGCGCATAAATGCGCCGCCGTTGACAGTCCCGTCCGCCTTTGCTAATAGGCAATCAAGGCGGGAAAGCCCTTAAAATGGCTTCCCGCCCATTTCAATTTTGAGAGAAAAATCCGGCTGCTTTTTCGAGAGTGTGTCCACAAGTTCGGGACATTTTGTCCCGAAGTCTGGCGTGGGACGAGGGACGGGGGCTTTCATATACGCCCTGTCTGCTGATGAAACCAGTCCTGCGGTTGCGGCTCCACGCCACGCAATCACAGCCCCGTTTTCCTGCCGCTTCAAATGCCCTTGCCCTCCCCGGCGGCAATGGCATTTTTACGGCAACGCCGACAGAGCGTATAACACACTACACTTTGCAAGCAAAGTCGTGTGCCAAGGGGCAAGCCCCTTTGGAAACCCCGGACAACAAAACAGGCTGAATATCTCGCACTTTCCCGGTGCTTGATACTCAACCTTTATTTGTTGTCAGCAGCCCCCGTTTCGTGGTCTGCGTGTAGTTCCTTGTAAACTGACCTAAAGTTAATGTAAAATATCAAAATATGTTTTTACAATTCCGTCACAATGTCATTTTTTGCTATTTTATCCCAGCAAAAGTTCTGAATCAGCTCCTTTGGTCCGCATCTCCCCGCCGGGGCGGGCAGCCCGGCCAGCGTCGTCAGCGTCCCTGTCAGCGTTTCGGGCGCATATCGCTCCCGCAGAGCCCCCATGTCCAAGTCCCGTTCCCGCTTGGAGAGCCGCCTTCCGTCTCCGGCCAGCAGCAGGGGGACGTGCCCGTAGACGGGAGCGCAGTATCCCAGCAGGCGCATCAGCCAGAGCTGCCGGGCCGCTGAGTCCAGAAGATCCCGGCCCCGCACCACTCGGGTGACCCCCATCAGCGCGTCGTCCACCGTGACGGCCAGTTGATAGCCGTAGACCCCATCGGCCCGCCGGACCACAAAATCACCGCAGTCCCTGGCCAGATCAAACTGCTGACGGCCTTGACACAGATCGTCGAAAGAGATGGTCTCATGGGGCATGGCCGCCTTCCAGGCCGGAGGCCTCACCATGGCTCTCGCCTCCTGCTCCGCCCTGGAGAGCTTCCGGCAGGCACACGCCCCGCGGTCCCGCTCTTCTCCGGGGTGGGGCGCGGAAGCGGCCAGCCGCTGATGACGGCTGCACCAACAGGGATAGACCGCCTCCAGCTCTTTCAGGGTTTGGAACGCCTCGTCATAGAGGGCGGTCCGCTCCCGCTGGCAATAGGGCCCGCACGTCCCGCCGGCGGCATACCCCTCGTCCCAGTCCAGCCCCAGCCACCGAAGGTCCTCTACCAGAAGGCTCGTCCAGGGCTCCCCGGTTCGCTCCGGGTCCAGGTCCTCTATCCGCAGCACCATCCGCCCTCCCGCCGCCCTGGCATCCAGCCAGGCCAGCAGGAAGGAGAAGAGATTGCCCAGGTGCATCCGCCCGCTGGGGCTGGGTGCAAAACGGCCCTTTTCGCACATATCCGCCGGTCTACCTTTCGCATTTTTCCAACAGTGTACCACAAAACGGCGGGTCGGGGAAGGGAATCCTTCTCCGGCCCGCCCACATTCTGAAAAACGCCCTTATTTTCCGCCGCTGAGCGGTGAAAGGCCCCCGTTTTACGCGCCGGAATCCTTGCTCTGCAAGGTTTCCGGCCCATTCCATTCGCGGCGGTCTGTGCCCTCTCAGGCGCTCCACCCATCAGATTCCGCCGTCTCGGCACACACCCCGTACGCTTTTACAGCCTCTGCTCCGTCTCCCGATCAAAAAAGTGGAGCCTGCCGCGGTCCAGTATCACCCCGGTCTCCTCTCCCGGGCACCGCGCGCAGTCCGCCCCGACGGCTGCCGTCAGCACGGGCATGCCTGGGAGATTCAGAAAAAGCAAGCTCTCACGGCCGGTACGCTCCACGTCGGTCACAATCGCCCGGACCGCTCCCGGTTCCCCCTCACCGGCCAGGTAGACATGCTCCGGTCGGATTCCAACTGTACAGGGCCTGCCCCTGTACTCGCCCTCCCATACGTTCATGGGCGGCGAGCCGATAAACCGGGCCACAAAGAGGTTGGCAGGCCGATCGTACACCTCCCGGG